>CAZWUD010000029.1:0-10209 GCA_964637055.1 uncultured Candidatus Cloacimonadota bacterium | reverse complement strand
TGGCTCTAAAAAAGCATCTTACAGATCTGGGTGTAATTACCAAAAGCCACATGAGTATTGTGGACAAAGAAGTGGCACATAAGATCAGGGAAAAATATAACGAGCAGATTGATGCCGAAAAAAGAGCGGAGAAAGACCGTAAAAAGCTGATTGAGATGCGAAAGCAGGCCAAAAAGAGCGATGCCAGGGCCGAAAAAGAAGCCAAAGCCAAAGCGGCTCAAAAGAAAGCTGAAGCTCAGGCTCAGAAAGATGAAGAGATCCCCGAGAAAGTAGCCAAAACCAAGGCAAAAGCTCCCCAGGCGGATAAAGGCACTAAAGCCAAAAAAGCTAAAGAAGCTAAAATCCCTGTGGATGAGAGCGATAAGTCCAGCCACGAGGAGATCATCGAGGATCAGATCCAAAAGGCCAAAGAAGAAGCCAAGAAGCATCGGGACAATCTCGACATTCGGGTGCCCTTCCAGCAAGCTACTCCGCCGGTGCGCAAAAGAGAGACAAAGCCCAGGACTACCGAACGCCCCCGCAGGGCTCCCAGAGTCTCAGCTCCACCGCCTCCACCTCCGCCTCCGCCTTTGCCGGACAAGCTGGATGCTAACAAGAAATTTGGTAAAGTCAAGCCCGTTCATGATGAAGCAGGAGAGAAGAGCAAACACAAAAAGGCCGTCATCGCCAGCACCAAGAAATCCAAAAAGAAAGCGATTGATATCCATGACGTCGATGAAGCTACTATCTCCAGAAACATCAAGAAGGTGATGCAAAAAACTGCCAAGCGCAAGAAATATCACCGTGAAGCACAGTCGGTTGAGGAAATCGGTCAGGAGATCGTGGTCCGCGAATTTACCTCGGTTTCGGAGCTTGCCAAGATCATGAATGTGGCGGCAGCAGAAATTATCTCAAAATTCTTTATGATGGGACAGCTCGTGACCATGAACCAGCGTCTGGACAAAGACTCGCTGGAGATGATCTGTGACGAATTTGAGGTGGAATTCCGCTTTGAAGATGAATACGGCACGGATCTGATCGAGCTCAAACAAGAGCAATATACCGAAGTGCCCGAAGAGCCGCGTCCCCCTGTGGTAACCATTATGGGGCATGTGGACCACGGCAAAACCTCGATTTTGGATTATATCCGCAATGAAAACATTGTCGCCGGAGAATCCGGTGGCATCACTCAACACATGGGTGCCTATCAGATCGAAGTGAACAACCACAAAATCACATTCCTGGATACACCGGGACACGAAGCCTTTACCGCAATGCGCGCCAGAGGGGCAAATGTGACGGATATCGCAGTGATCGTGGTGGCAGCCACCGAAGGCATGAAACCACAGACCAAGGAAGCCATCGACCATGCCAAAGCCGCAGGAGTCTCGCTGATCTTTGCCATCAACAAAATTGACCTGCCGGAAGCCAATGTGGAACGCACTCTCAACCAGATCATGGAGCACGGAATCTATCTGGAACAATATGGTGGCGATGTGCCCTGGTGCAAGACTTCCACCGTGACCGGCGAAGGTATCCTGAATCTGATCGAGGTCATTTTGCTCACCGCAGAAATATTGGAACTGAGCGCCAAGCGCGAAATCCCTGCCGAAGCCATCGTGGTGGAAGCAGAGATGGATCCCCGCATGGGCTCCACAGCCACTATCCTGATGCAAAAAGGTAGCCTGAAAAAGGGTGACATCATAGTTTGCGGAGCGGTAAACGGAAGGGTCCGGCGCATGGAAAATGAGCGCGGTCTGGAGATCCTGGAGCTCGGGCCCAGCGATGTGGCCAGAATCTACGGCCTGGCCGGCACTCCCAAAGCAGGTGACGTCCTGAACCAGGTGGATAGCGAAAAGACAGCCCGGAGCATATCTTCCGAGCGTCAGCAGATCCGCCAGGAACGCGAGAAATATCAGAACAAATCCAGCCTGCAAAACATCTTTGCCCGTATCAAAGAAGAGCAGACCAGCACCCTGAATGTGATCTTGAAAACCGATGCCGACGGCTCGGCAGAAGCGATCGCGGACAGTTTGCAAAAGCTGGCTAATGAAGAAGTCTCGGTGAATATCATCCACAAGAGTGTGGGCGGCATCAGCGAAGCGGACGTCAGTCTGGCTGCTGCCAGTGATGCCATCATCCTGGGTTTCCACGTGCGTGCCGGGCAGCAAGCACGCCGACTGGCGATGGATGAGGGAGTGGAGATCAAGCTCTATCAGGTGATATATGACGCCATCGAAGACATTAGAAAAGCTTTGGAAGGCATGCTGGAACCGGATATTCAGGAACAAAGCATCGGCACTGCCACAGTCAAGCAGGTCTTCAAGGTCAAAAAAGTGGGCACTATTGCCGGTTGCCAGGTGGATCGGGGTACGATCCAAAGCGATTGCCTGGTGCGCATCTATCGTAATGACGTCCTGGTGGCGGAAGACAGCCTCAGCTCTCTGAAACACTATGCAAACGACGTCAAAGAAGTGCGCTCCGGAACCGAATGCGGCATGACCTTTACAAACTTTGCCGACGTCAAAGAAGGCGACGTGATCGAAGCCTACATCATGCATGAGGTTGCCAAAAAGCTCTGATGAAAAACTTTCGCATCCCCAGATTGCAGGAAGAACTGAAAAAGATCTTCAATATCACGCTTTCGCAGAAGCTAAACGATCCTCTATTGGCTTGGGTGTCTATCACAGAAGTCATAATCTCCAAGGATCTGCGCTATGCCAAGCTATACTTTTCTCATTACAACAATCCCGCATCTCACAAGGAGATACAGGAGTGTTTGATCAAGACATCCGGATTCTTTAAGAAACAAATAGCAGGAGCACAGATTATGAGAACCATTCCCGAGCTGTCATTCTTTTATGACGATACGGAAGAACGTGCTGAAAAGGTTGAAGCAATCCTGGCCTCAGTCAGGGATGACTATGATGAGGATTACGACCCGGACATCGACATTGAAGACTATCTCGATGACGATGATTATTATGACTATGACGACGATGATGAAGAGGATGATTACGACGATATTGACGAAGATGACGACGAAGATCATCGCTAAATGCTGAGCGGCATCAGCTCGGTATCTCGCATAAACTAAAATGGCAGAAGATATTAAAGGCAGGCTCTTTGCCCTGATCGAAGGGGCCCAGAGCATTGCCATTACTACCCACGTTTCCCCGGATGGAGACGGCTTTGTGGCCGCTATCGCTTTGCAGGAATTTCTGCGGCTCAGGGGGCACGACTCCACTATCGTCACAGATGGGGGAGATCTTTCCCAATATGAGTTTTTGATGCAGAAAAGCCGGGTGGAAGAGTATCATCACGGGATGGCCTATGATCTGGTGATGGTGCTGGATTGCAATAGCCACGACCGCCTGGGCAAGCGCAATGAATTGATAAGGAAAGCCAAACACTCTTTTGTGCTGGATCATCATGTGGTGGAACACGAGCCCATCAGGGCGGATATCAAGATCATCGACAGCAGTTTTGTCTCCACCGGAGCTCAAGTCTATCGGCTCTTTGAAGAGGAGATATTGGCACTGGATAAAAAGGACCGAAAGTTTATCGCCGACTGCGTCTATGTGACCATCCTCAATGATACCAGCAATTTCAGCAATGCCAATACCAATGCGCAAGTCTTTGAACTCTGCAGGGATCTGGCGGAGCAGGGGGTGCAAGCACATCTTATGAATGCGGCCTTTCTGCAAAACCACAGCGCTCAGGAAATGCTCTATCTGGGGCACAGCCTGGCCACGATCCGCCTCATGGAGGAGGGTAAAGTCCTCTTTCTGCACTCAGATCTTGCCTTGGCGCAAAGCCTTGAATATGATCCTGATGCCAGTCTCAGCGTAACTCGTTATGTGCAAGGCATTCCAAATCTTGTGGCCATTGCCTATTTCCGGGAAACCGAGCCTGATGTCTGGAAAGTATCCCTACGCTCTCTGAAGCTGGATGTGCAAAGGATCGCCGCATTACACGGCGGAGGCGGGCATCGCAGAGCCTCCGGACTCAGCCTGAATGGCAGTCTGGAAGATGTGCAGGAGACGATTCGCGGAGAACTGGTCAGCGCTATGAGTGAGCGATGAACTCCTTTCTTTTGATCGACAAAGCGGCGGGGCTTTCCTCTTTTGGAGTCATCCGCCAGCTCAGGAAGATCACCGGCATCAAAAAGATCGGCCACGCGGGCACGCTTGACCCCTTTGCCACCGGGCTTTTGATCTGTGCCACCGGACAGTATACCCGCCTGCTCAAATATGCCGAAGCTCAACACAAAAGCTATGAGGCCACCCTCCTTTTTGGCAAGAAAAGCAGCACCGGAGATCCTGAAGGCGAGATCATCGCCACAGACACCCCGACGATCACGGAAACCGACCTGACAGGCTTGCGGGAGCGGGTCTTGAGCATTAGCGAACTGATAGTGCCACAATATTCTGCGATCAAGATTGACGGCAAAAGAGCTTACAATCTGGCGCGTGAGGGAAAAGAGCTGCGGATGCCCAGCCGTCCGGTCAGGATCTATGATTTTGAGATCCTGGATATGCCGGGTGAGAATCAATTGCGCTATCGGGTGCAGGTCTCCAAAGGCACTTATATTCGCGCGCTCAGTGAATACATAGCGGAAAGCCTGGGCAGCGTGGGCATGACTATCGCTCTGCGGCGCACGGCCATCGGCGAGATCGGTGTGGAAGACGCCATCAGCCTCTCTGAGAGCGGCGATACGGATCTGCAGAAGGCAGTCTGCCTGGTATCAAAAGTCCTGAAGCTGACCTCCCTGAAGCTTGAGCCGGAGCAATTGACCGCAGTCAGGCATGGCAGAGCTTTTGCAGAATCTGAACTGCCTGAGGAGTCCGGGGAACTGGCTTTGTATGACGATAATGGCGAACTGGCCGGCATCGGCATCAGGCAGGGAAGTCAAGTGCTGCCCACGATGGTCTTTGAAAGCGGGAAGGCCCGATGAGCGTGATCAGCATCGGCACCTTTGACGGCATTCATCTGGGGCACAGGCACCTCCTGGAGAGGGTCTGCGAACTGGCCCGGGCGCAGCGGACAGAATCGGTGGTGATCACATATCGTGATCATCCGGCTATCAGTCTGAAGAAAGATGCCGATATTGCCGTGCTCTGCCCGGCAGAAATCAAAGAGCAGGAGCTGAAGAGATTGGGCATAGGTCGGGTGGTGATGCTGGATTTTAGTCCGGAATTTGCCCAGACCAGCGCAATCAGCTTTCTGGAGGACTATCTGGTTGCCAAGTGGCAGCCGGAAATCATCGTGATGGGCTATGACAGCCATTTTGGCAAAAACCGGGAGGGCAACCGCGACTTTCTTTTGAAACACTCAGCCCGGTTTGGCTACCGCGTGGAATATGTGGAAGCGCTTTGTGACAGCGATCAGGTGATCAGCAGCAGCAGGATCCGAAGGCTTTTGCGAAATCGCGAGGTGGAAGAGGCCAATCGGCTCCTGGGACGGCATTACCAATTGCTGGGCACCATTCACCACGGCCTTGCCAAGGGAAGGGACCTGGGATTTCCCACTGCCAATATGCGCTTGAACAATCCCCGTCAATTGATTCCTGCCACCGGACTCTATCTGAGCAAAGTGCATATCAAAGAGGGAAGTTTTTTTGGCTTGACGAATATCGGCAAATCTCCCACCGTGAAATTGAACGGAATCATAGAGGTCGAGACCTTCTTGATCGGCTTTGATTCTGACCTATACGGCTCCACCATGCAGGTGGAACTCATCAAGTATTTACGGGAGGAAAAGATGTTTGCCAGCACCCAGCTACTACAGCAGGCCATGCACGAAGATCTGGCGCAGGCCCACGAGCTGATCCGGGAGCTCGAGTGCTGAAACGCATCCTGATCATCCTGCCCCTGATATTTTCTCTGCTGCACGGGATTGTCTGCATCGGTGCTGACGGCAGAGCTCTGGATCTGGAGAGCCGCCAATATCACTACTTCCTGCACAATTCCTCCAACGACTTTAGTTTTTTTGGCGCAAACCGCTGGGGAGTACGCTTCAATTTTCGCACTGCCTATCCTGGCATGGAAGAGGTGAGCTTCCGCGCTGAGGGAGCCCGGCTCTGGTTCCCGATTCCGGGTGATTCCGTAACGGTCGAGCTCTGTTTGGACAGTGCTGGAGAACCGGGGATGCCGCTGACCAGCAAGCGCGTGGCAGTTAGCCAAAACCTGATCGACCTGCAATTTGACGAAGCCATCAGCGCTGAGCTGATCTGGATGATGGTGAGCTATCGCACAAATATGCAAAACCGCTTTGTGGCAGCCAGCAACGGCGATGGAACCAACAGTTACTATATGAACCAGGTGGGGGATCTGCAATACCTTTCCAATATGGCGCAAACCGGTTTCCCCTGCGAGTTGCTCTTTGGTATTTTGGGTGAGTTTGAATTTGACGAAGTCGACCTGCGACTGCAAAGCTTTGCCCTGGAGGGTGATCTGCTCCCCGGAGAAGTCGTTTATCCAAAGTTTGAGATCTATAACCATTCCGATGAGATGATCACAGGAGCATCGCTTGAAGTGAAGCTCAGCCGTCCGGGTCTGCCTCAATATGAGAGTATTGAGATTCAGATCCCGCAAGCCCTGGCGCCGCATCAGGCCTATGAATTTGATCAGGCCGATGGCTTTATGCCCCAGATTCATTTGCCCGCTCAGCCCTGTCAATTGAGGGTGGAAGCACTCTTGCAGAGTGAATTCGTGGAAGACGATCTGCACTTGAGTAACAATCAAAAGCTCATAAATTATGAGATCTTTAGCGACGAGAGCCCGCTGCATCTTTTGGAAAACTTTTTGCGTCAGGATGAAAGCGCCGTGATCAGCAGCGTTCAGGGCCCTTATCTGAGCCCGGCTATCCACGCCGTGAATTACTATCCGATCCTCTCTGATTCCCTGGCAAATCTGGCATCCAGACAGCGGTTCAATTGGTATGGTTTCAATTCCATCCCCCGCACTGTGGGTGACGGATCCGGGCGCATCATCGGTTTCACAGATCAATATGAGACTCGCCTGCAGGATATTTTGCATGGTTTTGAACAAAACCGCAGCTTCATCAGCGGCTCCAACTGCGTGGTCAGATCTCAGCAAGGCTCTGAAAACATCAGCGTGGACATAGAGCTTTTTAATGACAATACAAGCCTTTACACCGCTCAGGCGCAGAGCCTGATGGGACGCAGCAGACTCTTTGCCGGACTCTTTGCAAAGCATGACTTGGACGGCGTCCCGACCTATTCACTCTCGCGCTGGATCGCCTTTGCGGATACGGTGAATAGCCCCCTGGATGAGGGTTCTTCGGTGCTGAAGGAATACAGCTTTGGTGCCACCGGACTCACAGAGCAGGAACTGGCCGAAAACCACCTAATCTACTATTGGGTGCAGATGGGCGGCGGCGGAAAGCTCTATTATGCAGATTACTTCTCATTTGAACAGGAAGGCACAGTCGCGCTCAGCGATGCAGAATTGCCTTCACCCCGGTTGAGGGTATATCCCAATCCCGTGCGCGGGAAAGAGACGCTCAAGATCAAATGCGATGGTGCAGCAAAGCTGAGCATCTACAACCTCCGCGGGCAGCGCATCTATCACAATCAGGATTTTCAAAATCAGCAGGAATTACCGCTTTCCATCTTCCCGGCCAGCGGCATCTATTTTGTTAGGATTCAGAGCAGGGATAAAACAGTAATAAAAAGGAAAATAAGCATTTTAAAGTGACAGATTATGGAAGAACAAATCTTAACCAGTGACCTTCATGAACACCAGAACAAAGAGATAATCGGCTTTTACCTAGCTGCGGAAAAAGAACTGCGCGAAGGTAAGGGCGGACAGTATCTGCGGCTGAAGCTGCAGGATCGCAGTGGGCAGGTGACGGCAAATGTCTGGAAAGACGCTGCCAAAGCCGCTGCAGAATTTGACCTCGGAGACGTGATCAAGATCCGTGCTCAGGTGGTGAATTTCAAAGGACAAATCCAGCTTTCAATCACCCAAGTCCGTTTTGCCGATCAAAGTGAGTATGATATCGGTAACTTCGTGGCGCGCAGCAGATTTGAGCCGGAGCTACTGGCAGAGCGCTTTTGGGACTTTGTGGACAAGGTGGAAAACGAATATCTGAACCGCCTTCTGCACGGCATTTTTGATGACAAAGAGTTTTTTGCACGCTTTTTGCAGGCGCCGGCTGCCAAAAGCTGGCATCATAACTATAGATCCGGCCTGATCGAGCATAGCGTTGCCGTGGCCAGCCTTTGTGAATTTGTGAGCGTCCAATATCCTGTCTCCCTGGATCTCCTTATCACCGGAGCGCTGCTGCATGATGTGGGCAAAGTGATCGAGTATAACGACAAGATAGCCATTGATTTCACCGATGAGGGCAGGCTCTTGGGGCATCTGAGCATTAGTGATCAAATTGCGGTGAAAGCTGCAGAAGGAATTCCCGGCTTTCCTCCCGATCTGCTGCTCAACCTGCGCCACCTCATCCTCTCTCATCACGGAGAATACGAAAAAGCCTCGGTGCGCCTGCCTCAGACCCTGGAAGCGATCCTCTTGCATCATTGTGACAATCTCGATGCCCAGGCAGCGGGAGTCAGTCAGCTTTTGGATGTCGCCCCGCCAAATGCCGTCTGGAGCGAATTTGATCGCATCAACAACCGTTACTATCGCATAGTCAAGATCTAAAGCAAAGATGTTTCAGACCTCTGTGCTTGCCAGCGGCAGTAAAGGCAATTCTATCCTTGTGCGCAGTCGAAATACCGGTATCATCATCGATGCCGGCATTAGCTTGAAGCGCATTTGGGCAGCTTTGGACGAGCTGCAGGTCTCTCGCAGTCTTATCAAGGCGGTGGTCGTTTCGCATGAGCATTCGGATCACACCCGCAGTGCCGGAGCCCTGGCCCGCAGTCTGAAGATTCCTCTGATGATCACGGCCGACACCTATGCCTGCTGCGCTCACAGACTGGGGAAGGTGCAGGACTATCTGCATTATTTTGAAAGCGGAATTGACTTTTTGGTGGGCGATATCCTGGTGAGGCCATTCAGATCATCACACGATGCGGTGGATCCCAATAACTTCTGCCTGGAACACAATGACCGCAAGCTGGGGATTGCCATCGATCTGGGCTATGTTACCAAGTTAGCTTTGCACAAACTCAGTGCCGTGAACAGCCTTATTCTGGAGAGTAATCACGATCTCCAGATGCTAATGGAAGGACCCTATGACTGGAATCTGAAGCTGAGGGTCAAAAGTGAGCATGGCCATCTTTCCAATGATCAGGCGGTGGGCTTTCTCTCGCAGATCCTGCATCCGGGCATGGAAAACCTGATCCTGGCACATCTTTCCGAGACCAATAACAGTGCTGAGCTGGCCTATGAAGTCATGAAAACATATCTGGAGAGCATCCGCAGTGAGGTCGCATTGCAGGTGGCAGATCAGCATTGCCATACAGCACTGATAGACATTTAACCCGATAGGTAGATAGAATCTCGGGGCACTTGATTTCGCTAAGAATTCCCAATCATTTCTACTAGTTTCATCAAGAGATTGAGCCACTATCATCGCCTGGCTATACGAAGATCGTGGGATGATCTTTAGACAAAGCCGGATAAAAGAATCCGGTTGAGAATTGCCGTCAGGTTACCGCTGGGGAAGCTGCCCTCATCACTGTGATAAGCTCAAGCCCGTAAGGATCACATCAAGATCACAGGGTCGATATCGATCTGCATGCATATACCTTTTCCGGGAATGAAGCCTTTTTGGATATAATGAATCGCCGTTCGGATCACAGCCGGGCTCTTGCCTTTGATGATCAAGTGATAGCGAAAAAGCTGATTGATTTTGGCAAATGGGGCAGGGCTGGGTCCCAGAATATAGAGTTCATCTGATTCAGGGGGCAAAAATGTGCGCTCGAGGCGCTGCATCTCGCTTTTCAATTTGTCCAGATCCGTGCTCTGAAAGAGCAGGCGTGCCAGCCTGAACTCCGGAGGATAGTGCAATCTGGAGCGATAATCCATCTCCTCAATGGCAAAACGTTCAAAATCTTGCTTGCTGGCGGATTGGATGGAATAGTGATCCGGATTGTAGGTTTGGATGATAACTTCACCTTTTTTGTCTGCCCTGCCACTGCGTCCCGCCACCTGAGTAATGAGCTGAAAGCTGCGCTCCGCGGCTCGAAAATCCGGTATATTCAAGCTGATATCCGCATTGATGATGCCCACCAGGGTCACATTGGGA
>CAZWUD010000028.1:0-10540 GCA_964637055.1 uncultured Candidatus Cloacimonadota bacterium | reverse complement strand
GATCCGGGCAGCAGCCAGGGATCCGAGCAAGATCCCCAATATCAGGGACAGGAAGTAGCGCTTAAGATTCATCAAGACCTCTATATACATCTTTCAATATCACATGTCCACGCGGCGGATATCAGTCAAGGATTTTATCCTCTCAAGCCCGGCTGGATCATCCGGCAAAACTGAAAGACCATGGTCAAAACTGAATAAAGAATTTGACAAAAAACGGCGTGGGCTGACCTTGACTTGACAGGTTAGGTTCTGCCTTGGCTATCCGCGGCAGGAAAAATCCCGATATTAATATTTAAGGAAACATAAATGCGAACTTTTGACACTATTCTTCCCTATCTGAAGAAGAGTTACAAACAGATCCTTGGGGGCATCGTGATGCTGATCCTGGTGGATATCGTGCAGCTCATCACCCCCAAGGTGATGCAATATGCCATCGACAGCATTCAGACGCGCACTGTGGATCAGACAGGGCTCATGTGGATCGCCGGCTTGATCATCCTGCTGGCTCTGGCGGTGATGATACTGCGCTATTTCTGGCGGATATTGATCATCGGAAATTCTCACCGTATCGAGAAGAGTTTGCGCCAGGATTTCTATAGCCACCTGCTCAGGCTGTCTCAAAACTACTTTAATAAGAGCAAGACCGGCGACCTGATGGCTTATGCCACCAATGACCTGAATGCCGTGCGTATGCTCTTTGGCATGGGGCTCATCGCCGCCATGGATATCGTTCTGATGACCATTGCCAGCTTTTCTTTCATGGTCTCCATCGACCTGCGGCTGACGCTTCTGGCTATCATTCCGATGCCTTTTCTTTCTATCACCATCGGTTATTTTGGCAAACGTATGCACAAAAAGTTTGCCCAGGTGCAGGCCAGCTTTGCCGCTATGAGCGGTAAGATCCAGGAAAGCATCTCCGGAATCCGTATCGTCAAAGCCTTCAGCCAGGAATCCAGCGAACTGCAGAAAGTGGACGAGGTCTCGGAAGTCTATGTGAAACAAAACATCTCCATGGCCAAGATTGCGGGATTTTTCCATCCTTTCCAGGGCTTTGTGATTGCTTGCTCGATGATCATCACCCTGTATTTTGGCGGACGTGCCGCAATCCGGGGAGATATCACCATCGGCGGATTCATCGCTTTCTTCCAATATCTGGGCATGCTGGTCTGGCCGATGATCGCCATCGGTTGGATCGTGGATATGTATCAGAGGGGAACCGCCTCGTTGAAGCGCTTGAACCATATATTTGCCGAAAAGCCTGAAATCAACGATGATCTGGCGGATATGAGCATCGAGAAGATTGAAGGCAAGATCGATATCAAAAACCTCCGTTTCAGTTACGGCGAAGACCTGCCCCTGGTCTTCAAAGACATCTCCGCTTGCATCGATGCCGGCAAGACCCTGGCCATTGTAGGCCCCACCGGTTGCGGCAAGACCAGCCTGATCGAGCTCCTGGTGCGCATCTATAATCCGCCCAAAAACAGCATCTTTATCGATGATAGAGATGTTTACCGCATCCCGCTGCAAGTGCTGCGCCGGGATATGGTGCTGGTGCCGCAGGATATCTTCCTCTTTAGCGATACCATCGCAAACAACATCCGCCTGGGCAATCCCGAGGCCTCGGATGAAGCGGTCTTTGAAGCGGCGCGCATTGCCAGCGTCTATGAAGAGATTAGTGACTTTGACCACAAGTTTGAAACCATGGTGGGAGAACGCGGCATCACCCTTTCCGGCGGACAGAAACAGCGTGTGGCCATCTCCCGTGCCCTGCTCACCGATCCCCAGGTGCTGATTTTGGATGACGCCCTCTCGGCTGTGGATACCAAGACCGAGCGGCAGATCCTGGAACGCCTGATCGCGGATCGCCGGGGCAAGACCACCATCATCATCGCGCATCGCATCTCCTCGATCCAGCATGCGGACAAAATCATCGTGCTGGCCGATGGCGTGATCAAAGAACGCGGCAACCACAGTTCACTGCTCCGCTCCGGCGGCATCTATCACGATCTCTATGAAAAGCAGAGAATTCGGGCACGGCTCGAAGACGGGGAGGAGGAAAGATGATGCACGGTGGACGCGGACACGGTTTTTCCGACGATGATATAAAATACAGAATCTACGATCACCGTCTCTTCTCCCGTATGGCGCACTATCTGAAGCCTTACATGAAATGGGTGATTATCTCTTTCCTGGTGCTGATGCTGGTCACGGTGTCAGAATTGATCCTGCCCCTGCTTGAGCGCTCTGCCATCGACGACCACATAGTTTCGGACAAGTCGATTGCCGTCTTTAGCGATGAAGCTCGCTATCAGGAATTTATGAGCAAATACAGCTTTCTAAAGCTCAAGGAATATGACCATGATGACGTGCATTTTGTGGTGATCTCATCCAGAGATCGCAACAGGATGGACAAGCCTGAATTGGTAAACCTCGAGCAAGAGGGCATCATCAGTGAAAACACCGTCTTTTTGGTGGATGACAACGCCAAAAACCGGGAGATCCTTTCCCGGCACCTGATCCTAGACGCTGATCCCCAAGACGGCATCCGCAATCTGGCCGGATATTTCTATGTCGGCGGTGATCAGATTGCCGTGGTGCGCGAGCAGATGCAGGAGCTGCCCCGGGAAGATCGCCTGGCCGTGCGTCAGGATTCATCAAGAGCCCTGCTCTATCTGGCTCTGATCTATCTGGGGATCATTCTGGTCCGCTTTGTGGCGGGATACACTCAGGCCGTGATGACCACCACCTTTGCCCAAAAAGCGATGAACGACCTCAGGCACGATGTCTTTGCCCATTTGCAAAGAATGCCCACCAAATACTTTGATACCAATCCCGTGGGCAGACTGGTGACCCGTGTGACAAATGACATCCGCTCCATCGATGAGATGCTGGCCTCCGGTGTCATCACCATCATCCAGGATGTGATTTTGGTGATTGCGATCGTGGTCTTGATGCTGGTCTTAAATTGGCAATTGGCACTGGTGAGCATGACCGTATTGCCGCTTTTGATCTGGATCATCGCCGTCTTCCGCAGCAAGACCAGGGTGATCTATCGTGAGGTGCGCAAGTATCTGGCGCAGCTCAATGCCACCCTGGCCGAACACATCGCCGGGCAAAAGATCATCCAGCTCTTTAATCAGTATTCCCACAAGCGGGATGAATTTTCCAAGATCAATCACAATTACTTCCTCACCGCGATGAGGCAACTGCGTCTCTTTGCCTTTTTCCGCCCCATCATCCATGTGTCATCGCAATTTGCCGTGGCCCTGATCATCTGGTACGGCGGCGGGCAGATCTTGCGCAATGCCATCACCATCGGTCTCTTGATGGCCTTCACCCAATACATCCGCAAGCTCTTTCAGCCCATCAATGACTTCAGTGAAAAGTTCAACGTGTTGCAGGGCGCTCTGGCTGGTGCAGAGCGCATATTTGACCTCATGGATCTGGAGCCCGATGACTATCGTGAAGAGTATGACAACGGCGTAAAGCTGGAAGGCGAGATCGAATTTGAAAACCTCTGGATGGCCTATAACAACGAAGAGTGGGTGCTCAAAGACATCAGCTTCAAGATCCGCCCCGGAGAAAAGATCGCCCTGGTGGGGCACACCGGTAGCGGCAAGACCTCCATCGTAAATCTCATCCTGGGCTTGTATCCCTACCAAAAGGGACGCATCCTGATCGATGGAAAGGCGCTGGAACACTATTCCCTAAACGACCTCAGGTCAAATGTGGGCATCGTGCAACAGGATGTCTTTATCTTTAGTGGTGACATCAGCGAAAACATCGCTTTGAACAATAAACAGCTCACCCGTGAAGAGATTCAGCAGATGGCCAAATATGTGAATGCGGATAAATTTATCCAGCAACTGCCGCACAAATATGACGAACCTGTGATGGAACGGGGCGCCACGCTCTCCACCGGACAGCGGCAATTGATCGCTTTTGCCCGGGTGCTGGCCTATGACCCCTCGATCTTCATCCTGGATGAAGCCACCAGTAATATCGATACCGAGACCGAGCTCTTGATCCAGGATGCGCTGGAAAAGATCATCAAAAACCGCACCTCGATCATCATCGCTCACCGGCTTTCCACCATCCAGCACGTGGACCGCATCCTTGTGCTCCACAAAGGACGGATCGTGGAGGAAGGCTCACACTTTGATCTGCTGGACAAAAAAGGCCTTTACTATGATCTCTACAGGCTGCAATATACATGACCCTATCCGGGCGCTCTCCCTGAGCGCCTTTCTTTTCTTAACAAAATTGGGGGATTGATGCAGGTTTCACTTGACAACCCCCTGGTTTTATCATGGATGTGCCAATATTAATCTTTTTATCACTGTGGAGGTGATTTTGACTATACACTTCAAGCTTTTGGCCCTAATGACCCTGATCTTGGTTTGCAGCATCTCATTTCTGTTTGCAACATCACCGGATACGCCGACTGATCTCTCATGGGACTACACAACGGACGTTCTGAGCTGGGAATCTACTTCCGATCCTGGCAGTTTTAAGATTTTGATCTATAAAGACGGGAATCATAAAACAACCGTTACAGACATCAGAGGCGATGCTCGCTCTCAAAATCTGCATAGTAAGCTATGGGCATTAGGCAGTTCTGGCAGCTATACCGCTCAGGTGGAGGCGGTTAACACTGAGGGGAGCTCGATCTCCGCGCTTTCACCTGCCAATGTCAAGGGGATGGAGACGCTATCAATCACTGCCGCCCTGGAATACGGTTCGGACCCCGTCAATTTCATCTTTTCCAGAAGCTCATCCACCAGCTTTGATCTGGAGGCTTTCACATACAGTAGCGCAACGACCACCTATAACCACAGCACTAATTATGCCGCGGATTCTTTGCAAATTAGCTTTCCCGACACCGGACAATATCAATTGAAAGCAGAGTATCACGACAGCAGCAGCAGTTCAGTAAGCACCTTCACGCAGGCTATGGTAAACGGAGATGTCTATGTGCCATTGACCGCTGCCGCATCCTCAGACGGGATGGATGCAAGCGGAAACCCCAATGCGGATACGCAAAACAACGTACTCACCATCGTGGTAAACCCCGGAAACACCGATTTTGAAACCACCTACACCCTGCGCTTCCGTCGCCGGGCTGATAATCCACCAGCCAGCATCACGAGCATCTCTCACATCAGCTACGCCTTCACAGCAGTGGTAAATGGTTCAAACACCGCAGCTGAAACCACCAATGGAGATAATCTTTCCTCCCTTCAGGAACTACGCTGGAAAGTGAATAGTCAGGGTGGCACAGCCTATTTTACCGACGACCAAATGACTCCCCTTAGCGATGGTGACATCACCGTTACCGCCACTTTAGCCAACAACCCGGATATCTCTGCCACTTCCGACACCTATTCCCTGAGCGGATATTCAGGCTGGAATCCGCATCTGGGCAAACTGGAAGTGAGAGGTAAAACCGGCGACTTGATCGGCATTTCTCCGCTATTCAGTTCAGATCCCTCTGCCTCAGGAGCATATTCCTGCAGTATCGTGGATGAGGATGACTATTCCACCCTGAAACTAAACCTGATGGCTCCCTATGACAGCCAGATTTATATCAATGGCGCACGTGTCTCCTCAAATGGTGAAAGCATCCTGCGCATCGGACCAACCGATCCGATTGATGGCCCAACCGCCATCACATACACCATCAGGGTGGAAAATGCCCAGGGACACAAGGATTATGTGCTAAGTATCCAGCGCGAAGTAAAGGCACGCCTGAAATATGGCTTGAAAACCGGTGACCGCTCACCACATCTGGCTTCCGCCGTGGGTGATGTATTTGGCATGCATAATACCACGGATAAACTCACCGTGCAAAGCTGGGTGCGCTGGAATGTGGACCCGGCTTCGTCAGCAAACGATTCTTGGGCCACTATTGCCTCACAAACTACTAGCCGGGATGGCTCTTCAGGATCATTCTGGCTGCAGCATAACAACCTAAATTCCGCCTTCGAATTTGCCGTTCGCTCCACCGGTGGACGTCGATTTGTACAATCCAAAACCGATATGGTTACTATTCAACGTGGGGTTTGGTATCAGGTAACCGGTGTTTACGATGGCAGCAATGTTCATATCTATGTGGATGGCATAGAAGTAAGTAACAGCGATGGAGGTTTGAGTGGGAACGTGGTCCTCCATAGTTCTGTGAACGCCCAGTTCAATGTGGGTAAGATGCCCTATGGCACCAGACGCTTTCCCGGCAACGTACGCGCACTGCGCATTTGGGTGGGTAAAGCCCGCACAGCCGCACAAATTGCCGCGGATTATGCCGGTACTTCAACGAATGATTCGGATTTTTCCTGGCCACTGAATGAAAGCGCTTTCGGCAAAGTTACTCAGGATATAGGCAGCACAGTCGGTCTGACCATGACGGATGTCGAAGAAGCAGACTTTGTAGCCTGTTGCGCCAATAACCGCGCTGCAGGCCAGACCTTGCTGCATCGTCCTGAGCGCATGGACTTGAGCACTGCCGATTCTGAATCCGTAGTCCTGGTGCAGGCGAGTGGCTATAGCGGCAGTGATCTGCGCTTCAGAATCCTGGGGCCGATAGATACGACCAACCATGAAATGCGGGCCTGGGACCATGTGAATAAGTCCTGGATTGGCTCTGGAGTCATCTCCGGGGGTGTTTTGATGGATGAAGATCTGGGAAACCCGGGATCAGGAACCAATTTCTGGGTGCCTGTGCGCCGCGGTAGTATGTCCACCGGTGGCGGACGTTATGTGGATGACGATACTGAAACCGGCTATGATGGCACTGATGCGGACCCTGGCACCAGAGCAAAGTACAATACGATCATGCCCCTGCCCACGGTTACAGCCATGAGCAACCCTTTTAGCATTAGTGGAAATCTGGTGGGCACAACGGCCTACCCCTTGACTGAAAAATATGTGATCCTGGGCTACGATGCATTGGGAAAAGGCAGGCTCATCACTGGAAGCTCCAGTGCTATAGGCACAGGTGTCTATGTGCTTAAAAGTGATGTCCGGCTCCACCGCATCGAAGTGCGCACGCAGGATGATGTGCTGATCACCAAATTGGAGAATGCCGTCGGTTGGTATAAAGATAGCGTGGATATTGATGCCACACTGCCAGTGGAGCTGAGCAATTTCACCATTACCAGCTATGGCAACGGCGTTAGATTGCAATGGGTAAGCCAATCCGAAAGCAATCTCAGCGGATACTATGTGTTCCGGGCAGAAACTGAGGACTTCAATGTTGCAGAGCAAGTTTCTGGGCTTATCGAAGCCACAAATAGCTCGCAAAGCCAGGTTTATTTGTTCAAAGACAATGATCTTCTGCCATTAACTACCTATTACTATTGGCTGATGGCTGTCGAGTATGATGGCAGCTCCCAGGTTTTTGGACCTATCAATATCATCTTGGGGGACCATCAAAACATCCCCGAGATACCCATTAAAACCGGACTGGACAAGCTCTATCCCAATCCTTTCAATCCTGATATCAGCATCCGCTATGGGCTCAAAGAAGCCGCAGACGTGCAGCTGAGTATATATAACCAGAGAGGACAAAAAGTGCTGGAGATGACCCTGCCCGCCCAAAATAAGGGCTATCACCAATACCTTTGGAATGCGTCAAAGTATGCCAGCGGGGTCTATCTGCTGGTCTTTGAGAGTGGAGACACCCGCCAGACCAGGAAGATCACACTTAGTAAGTAAAACGATAAAGTGGACATATGTCCGCTCTTTTTCTTTGGGGCGCTCTCTCTGGAGCGCCTTTTATTAGCCTGCAAGTTCTTGGGGGCATAGTCATGTGGTCCCAGCCTTTGCCATCACCACTTTTTTCGACAAAAAAAGAGATTGACAAAAATCTTCCTATCGCATTGGTTGTTGACATGGATTATTATCTGATCTTAATAAGGAGGATCAATGAGAAAACAATGGCTTGTAATTTTGGCCCTGATGCTGATCACCTGCGCATTCGCAACGCGCTATGAGGTGGTGGCATATACTGAAGACTTCGAATCCGGCGCAGATGGCTGGGTTCATTATGATGGTGCTGTCAGCCCCAATGAATGGGATATCTATAACTATGGTGACACCCAAGGCAACGTATGGTGGATGGGAGATACTGATCTCGCCTCCGGTGATAACATCGGTGGTTACTACAATCATCAGTATCTGGTATTGGATACTCCCGCCCGCAGAATTTCAACAGCAAATGCTACCTTAACTTTCAAAATGAGAATCGGCTTGGAAGAAGTCGGCGGCACAGGTGATTACAACGGCTGGGATTCCGCTAATATCCGCATCTCTACCGATGGCGGCACCAGTTGGAACGTAATCGCTGGCACTCCTGCCTATGATTTCACAAGTTCATACGCTTTTGGTTTCGAGCACGGTGAAGGTGTTGGCATCCCCGGCTGGGGTGGCATTGTCACAGACTGGACCCCTGCTACTTTTGATCTTTCTGCATATGTAGGTCAAGACGTAATGATTCGTTTCGCCTTTGCTTCCGACCCTGCTTATAGCACTGCTGATCAACCAAATATGTTTGGTTTCATGGTCGATGACATCTCCTTTGGCGGTTATACCAATAACGGCGTGGATGATGGTCAGATGACATCCAGCAGCATGGTTCCTCTGGGCGGAGACCTCTGGCATCTCGCCACTGAAGCAACCGCACCGTCACCTACTCATGTGATGAAGAACCAAAATGATGCCGGTACTTATAACGACAATATGCTCAACTACCTGGTCAGCCCTTCCATCACCCTGCCCTCAAGTGGTGCCATCTGGTGTGACTTTATGATCATGGGTGAATTTAATGATCCCGGAACTTTCCCGGATATTGACTATTTCGGTTGGGAAGTCTCACCTGACGATGGCTTCAGCTGGTTTGCCATGAGCAATCCCTATGGCGACCCCAATGGCTCTAACTATGTATATTCCGATGCTCCGACCGTGTGGGCTTCCATGATTGAAAGCTATACTCTGGATGGGGATATCTCCGATTACGCCGGTAATACCGTGAAATTCCGCTGGTATTTCCAATCTAACGCCACCCCAGCGCAGGGACCCGGCATCATGATCGATGACTTTACCATCTACAATGACGTCTTTGTGGCTCCTCCGGAAAATCTTGTCGCCGAAGTCGTCGGCAACGACGTTCAGCTTAACTGGGATGTTCCCGGTTCAGGCGGCGGTGGCGGCGAAGAAGGCTGGATCACTTATGCCGGTGACAATGACGACTCCATCGGTACCGGTGGTGTGGCAGACTTTGACGTGGCCGCAAAATGGGATGCAATGGGCGACGAAAACAGCATCTATCCCTACGTGGGCATGAATATCACCAAGATCACATTCTGGCCGAACGAAATCAATTGCGAATACTCAGTTCGCATCTGGACCGGCGCTACTAACACCCTGGTGGTGGATCAGCCTGTGCCCAGCCCCACAATCGGTGCCTGGAATGAAGTGATCCTGGATACTCCGTTCACCATTCCTGCCGGTACTTCCGTCATGATCGGTTACCGCAACAACGCTCAAGCCGGTTATCCTGCCGGTATAGATGCCGGCCCCACAGTGGACGGCTATGGCAACTGGATCAACCTCGGCGGATGGAGCACACTCACCGCTGCAGCAGCACTCGAAGGCAACTGGAATATCCAGGCCTACGTGGCTGATGCCGATGGACGCGAATATGCCATGACTCCGCTTCCTCAAAACGAAACCTTCGCTATCGGCAGCCTGATCAGCGTGCCCAGCACCAGAGCTGACCGCAATGTCAGCATGTACAGAGTCTATCGTGATAACATCATGATCGACGAGCTTGATGGCGACGTCACCCAGTATCTGGACATGAACGTCGAAGGCGGAACTCACACTTACTACGTGACTGCAATGTATGATGCCAACGAATCCCCCGCATCAAACACCCAGACCGTATTTGTGATTCCTGCTCAACACAGCGAAACTTACTTTGATGATGGCGAAGCCGAAGATGTCATCAATGTCGGCTCTTCAAACCAGATGGCTGTTTTGCATAACTGGCACAACGCCTCTGTGACCCTGAAATATGCCAAGGTCTATGTGGATGAGCCCACCAGCGCCAGCATCATCGTGCGCGCCTTTAGCGTCGATCCCGAAACCGGTATGCCTTCTCAGAACCCCACATCACAGGTGCAGTATGCTGCCACAAACGTGGTTGCAGGATGGAACTACATCCCCTTTGCCAATGAAGTGATCTTCCCTGAAGGCAAATTCTACCTGGGCCTCCTGGAAACCCCGAATGCTCCTGCAATCGGAGTGGATACCGACAATAGCGGCCACAGCTACACCAGCACCAGTGTCGGAATCTGGGAACCCTATGAAATGGGTGAAATCATGCTGCGCGCCATCGTTGACACCGGCACCAGCAATGAAGACGGGATGACTCCTGCCCTCAAGCTGAGCGCAAGCAACTATCCAAACCCCTTCAACCCCAGCACCACCATTTCTTACACTGTACCTGAAAACGGCCCGACCTCCCTGAGAATCTACAACC
>CAZWUD010000027.1:0-10604 GCA_964637055.1 uncultured Candidatus Cloacimonadota bacterium | reverse complement strand
GTGCGATAGCTCCACCATGAGTATTGATCCGGTGAACTGTCAAAATCCCGGAAAGTATCCACCCAGCCGTGCTCTACCAGCTTGTCCAGCCAGGCGCGTTCTATGGGCAGGAAGCCGGAGACAGTTTCATTGTCTTTGGGTCTGGCCAGGTCTATCTCTTTGTGGGCAGTATTGTAGTCTCCTGCCACCAAAACGGGCTTTCCTGTGGCGCGCTTGGCTTGCATTACTTCCAGGGCTTTGTCATAGAAGCGCAATTTATATTGCAGCCTGTCGTCACCCATTCCGCCATTGGGGAAGTATATGTTAAAGAGGATAAAGTCTTCATATTCGGCGATGTTGATCCTGCCTTCAGTGTCAAATTCCTTTACGCCAAATGCGTCGGTAAAGCTGATCGGTTTCAGCTTTGTGAAGAGCGCGGTTCCAGAATAGCCCTTGCGCTCTGCGTGCGACCAGTATTGATGGTAATCATCGAGTTCTGAAATCTCCTGAGGGATCTGATGCTCTTGCAGCTTAGTTTCCTGAAAGCCCAGGATATCGGCCCCGGAATCCTGGATGGACCGAATAAAGTCCTTTTTTATGATGGCCCGCAGACCGTTTACATTCCAGCTCCAAATAGTGATCTTCATATTGTCCTCTTTATTGATTTTTACAGATATATTAAGGCAGAAAGCTGCTTTGGCAAAGATGAATCGATAAAGTCTGCCTGGCTTTAGCGGCTCATATCAAGTCCGTATCCGGGTATAGAGAGCAACACCCTTGCTGAAGATGATGAGCAGCAAATCAGGTGAATTTAGGCTGATTTGTGGCTTTTTCCTTGACATCTTTTCAAATAAACGGACAGTGACCTCTAGGGTAGGAAGAGCTATGTAGGTGCAGTCTCTGCTGGCTCTGTGAAAATCTGCGAAGATTTTGTCTATATGGAGTTTTGCCTGATACGGCAAGGCCTGGAGGAGAACGGTATGTTTCGCCATGTTCCTGATTTTATTTTGGCTCAACTCGGGGCAGGAAAGCTGCAGGGTGATTTTGAAGGATATGTCCTGATGCTGGATATTGTGGAATTTACCGGCATCGTGGAGGAACTGCAAAATCAAGGTTTGCGCGGTTCTGACAGTATCGGAAGCTTGCTCAATCAGGTATTGCAAGAGCCCATCAAGTCTATCTATGATCATGGTGGGTTTGTGAGTCTGTTTGTGGGCGATGCAGTGTGCGCCATCTTTCCGGGGAGAGATTCCTCTGGGCTTTTGGCAGCCTTGTCCGAAATACGCAAACATCAGGCATCGCCTCGAAAGCTGTCCGCCAGCGTTAAGACTGTGCACATTTCCCTGCAGGAGATGATAAGCTTTGGCGAGATACGATGGCGCATTTTCCCAGACAAGCATCAATATGAATATCTCTTCTTTGGTCCTGCAATCCGACAGATGGCAGATCTATCCGGCATAAAAAAGCTGAATGCCTGCTCACGGGAAGCCTTAGAAAAGCTGGGAACTGAGAATGTGGACGAAAGCGGCAATCTAAAGCTATTAAAGCAGAGTGGGGGACCCGAGCCCAATCCTGTGATGAATGGAGACCCGGCGCAAAATGACGAGATCAAGCACCTCTTTGTGACAGAAAGCTTGCGCAATCTGAAAACCGCAAATGAGATCCGGAATCTGGCAGCCTGTTTTGTGATCTTGGACGAGACGGATGAGCAGCAGCAGGCGATCACTACTTTACACAAAATAGCCGAGGCTCACTTCGGATTTGTGAACAAAATCGACGCTACATCTACAGGCTTGATGGTAATAGTGCTGTTTGGTGTGCCGCTAAACTACGGTTGCAGCGTGCAACAAGCGGCAGAATTTGCCATGACTCTGATTCGGGAAGTCAAATCTGCCTCCATCGGCTTTAGCTGCGGATATGCCTATGCGGGATACATCGGTTCGGATCAGATCCGGGAATATACGGCCTTGGGACATACGATGAATATCGCATCCAGGCTCTCCCAATACGCTGGTTCGGGTGAGATTGTTTGCGATCAAAGCGTGCATAAACAGCTTAGTCAGACCTATGCAACGCAGCTTTTGGGAAGCACTAAACTCAAGGGCATCAAGCATGAACTGAGTTATTATCGCGTAGGGAAACGCCGGCGGGTTCAGGAATTGACTTACAAGCACTACTTTGTGGGCAGAGAGAAGGAGCTGGAGGAGATCAGACAGTTCTTTGCCCAAGCTGGCAAGAGTGGACAAAATGCGATCCTTTATATCACGGCAGATCCCGGGCTGGGCAAGAGCAGGCTGGCCTGGGAGTATCTACAATCACAAAAGGGAGTGCATAAGCTCATATCTCTCAATCGCATGGAAAACAGGCGCTCACTGGAGACGATCAGGCAGATTGTCGCAAATTATCTGCATATTGATGAGGAGCAGGATTTCCGGACGCAGGAACGTAGATTGCAGGCCGAGTGTTTATCCCTGAGTTTAGAGCAAAGGCAGAGAAGCTCCATACAAAAAGCCCTGGGAATGATCCTGGAGATTCCCAAATATCAAAGCGCATGGCAAGATATGCTTCAGCTCCAAAAAGAACAAATGCTGATCAAGGGCTTCCGGGCTTTTATCAGCTCACTCTGTCGGCAAAAGCCGGTCTTGCTCTTGATTGATGATGCCCAATGGGTTGATCCTCAGTCGATCCCATTTTTGCAGGCTTTGCCACAACAGACCTCATATCCACTGATGATCATTGCCACTTGCCGCTATTTACCTGATTGCAGCCAGGTGGATCTGGGACTTGGGAGTTTTATCCGCCGGGACCTGGCTTTGGCAAATCTGCCCCGGAGGCATGAGGAGGCTTTGCTCAGACAGATCTTTAAGCTAAAGAAAGACGATGAACAGATAATCCCCAATGTGGTGGCAAGATCGGGAGGGAATCCGCTGTATCTCGAGCAAATGGCATACTCCCTCCTGGAAAGCGGAATCTTGGATCTGAAAAGCGAACTCGAGCGGAAGCTGGACAGCTTTGCCAATTTTAAGCTCAGCGATGTCTTCAATGGACGTATAGACCGATTCAGCAGCTTCATGCAAGAGTGCCTTTATGGTGCAGCGGTGTTTGGGATGCATTTCCACATCCATATTCTCAAGAAGATGATGGGGAAGCCCATTGATAAAGAGCTGCAGACCGGCATCAGACACAGACTGTGGAGCCGGATTGGCCCCAATGATTATTCATTTAGTCACAATATGATCCGCGACACGATCTATCAACGTCTTTCGCTGAGGAAGCTGAGGCATCTGCATGAGCTGGCTGCCCTTACACTGCAGGAGTTCTTCCAGGATAGGGTCGATCTATATGCCCAGGAGATTGCCTATCACTTTCAAAAAGCCGACTGTTCCGATATGGCCGCAAAGGCTTATCTGAGATCAGCCAAATATAACTATCGTTATGGCAATTTGCAAGCTGCGATCACATATCAGCGCAGGGCAGCCCTTCACCTTGGTAAACATTACGGTTTCAAGAGCTCAGAACATATCCAGGGCCTTTTTTGGGTGGGGCTATACTATCATAGAGGGCAGCTTTTTGATAAAGCGGAGACCATTTACCATCTGGTGATCAAATATAAAAGCGGCAGTCTGCATCCTGAGAGTTCAGAGCTTTCGCCCTATTGGAACAATCTGGGACGCCTTTACAAAGATATAGGACGCTGGGACGAGGCGGAAAAGCTCTTGCGCAGGTCATTGGCTCAAGAATGTCTGGATGATCCTGATTTCGCTCGCACTAATGTGGCTGACCGCCTGAGTAACCTGGGATCTTTGTATGCCAAACAAAAGCAGTGGCACCGGGCTCTGGCATATTTCAAGAAATCACTCGAGTTTTTTGAGGGCAGCGATCATGGGCTAAAGGACTTTTTGATCGCTTTGACAAAAGTGAATATCAGCGATCTGTACCTTCAGCTAAATCGCTATCAAGACGCTGAAAGTCTGGTGAGTGAGGCTTTGACGATCTATCTGAAACTGATCAAAATCCCAAATCACTATAACACAGCCAAAGCCTTTGTGATCCTGGCGCGTAGCCATCACTTTCAGGGTCAAAGAGAACTGGCGGAGAAAGAATATCTGAAAGCCAGGCGGATAATCTACAAATTCTACCGCTACAAAAATCACGATTACGCCCTCATCAATATGTATCTGGGTGACCTGTATCAGGATCAGGGATTGCACGAGAAAGCCCGGCGCTATTGGAAGAAGGCCGAAAAGATATTCCGCAGCTATTATCCGGCCGGGCATCCACAACTCAACGAACTCTCGGAAAGACCGGGCTGAAGATACTACACAAAAATATGCCCGCCAGGCAAGAAAAGAATGAATAGTATTTGATTTATTTTGCAAACGAGTTATCCTGTATAGATATAAGTGTTTATAGGAGATATTTGTGATAAAACTACCCGCCTACACCCTGAAGGCAATGATCCAAAATACCATTGCCAACCATCCAAGCCGTCCGGCTCTTTCCATGGTGGATTCAGAGCCCATTACCTATGCTCAGTTAGCTGATCAGATTCACGAAGTTATTGCCCTTTTGAAAGAATACGGCATCCAAAAAGGTGATAGAGTGGCCATCCTTTCTCAAAACATGCCAAATTGGGGTGTAGCTTATCTGGCCATCACCAGTATGGGTGCGGTGGCTGTCCCCATCCTGGTGGATTTCCATGTCAACGAGATCCTGCACATCATCAAGCATAGCGCAGCTAAGGCAGTCTTTGTCTCAAATATCCATTATGATAAGATCGCATACAGTGATCTGGAGCCATTTCCAAATCTCTTCATCCTGGATGATCTCAGCCCTATCGATCCACAGCTTCCCAAAGATAAGCTGTCAGAGTACATCCAGGAACGTAAGGCTGCCTGGAAGCGCATACGCAATAAAGCTTTGTCCGCAGTTGGTCTCCTGGATTATGATCCCGAAGAAAACGATCTGGCCGCTATCATTTACACATCAGGTACCACCGGAAGCTCCAAGGGTGTGATGCTGACTCACATGAATCTGGTGAAAGATGCCTGGCTGACCCTGCACATTCAGCCTGTGGATGAACATGACAGACTCCTGTCCGTGCTTCCGCTTTCCCACACATACGAATGCACCGTCGGCTTTATCATCCCCATGATGAAAGGCGCCTGCGTTTACTATCTGGATAAACCCCCCACGGCGCGCATCTTGGTCCCCGCCATGCAAAAGATCAAGCCCACGATGATTCTCACAGTTCCCCTTATCATTGAGAAGATATTTAAACTGCAAGTCTATCCCCAGCTCACCCGCAATTTTTTGATGCGCGAGCTATATAAAACTCCCCCGGTCCGCAAAGCCTTGCACAAAGTCGCCGGCAAAAAACTGATGAAGACATTTGGTGGCGCTCTGCATTTTTATGGCATCGGCGGAGCCCTGCTTTCACATGATGTGGAACGCTTCCTGCACGAAGCCGGATTTCCCTATGCCATCGGTTATGGCCTCACAGAGACTTCTCCTTTGATCGCAGGATGTGGGCCTTCGGCTGTCAAATTTCGCGCCACCGGAACGGTGCTGCCTGAGCTCGACGTGCGCATTGCTGATCCCGATCCCAAGACCGGAGTAGGCGAGATCCAGGTCAAAGGCCCCACGGTGATGAAGGGCTATTACAAGGACAAACTACGCACCGAGCAGAGCTTTACAAAAGACGGCTATTTCAAGACTGGCGATTTGGGCCAGCTCACCAAAAAGAACTACCTCTACATCAAAGGACGCATCAAAAACGTGATCGTAGGGGCAAATGGTGACAATATCTATGTGGAAGAATTGGAAGCCAAGCTCAATGAGGCCGAAAGCGTGTTAGAATCCCTGATCTATGAGAGTGGAGATCACATCATTGCCAGAGTCTTCTTGAACTATGAGATCCTGGATGCCAAACACCATATTTCAAAGCTCAGCAGCGTCCAGGTCGAAAAGTTTATCCAAAAGCATCTTCTGGAACTGCGCAGTTTTCTGAATTCCAATGTCTCATCATTTTCTAAAATACATAAGATCATCGAACAAAAAGAGCCTTTTGAAAAGACTCCCACCCAAAAGATCAAACGCTTCCTGTATCAGTAATATGGAGAATGCAAAATGACGATCGCAAGTGTTTTGGCGGAATTGGAGCGTTACGCACCGCCGAGCCTGGCGCAGGATTGGGACAACGTGGGGCTGATCATCGGAGAAGCGTCGAGGGAAGTGAATAAGGTTTTGATCAGCCTGGATGCCACCTCAAATACCCTCGAATATGCCATAAAACATGGTTATGACCTGATTCTCAGCCATCACCCGCTCATCTTTCATCCCTTGAAAAGCATAAACAATCCCGTGATATTGCGCATGATCGAAGCCAAAATCTCCCTGATCAGCATGCATACAAATTTTGATGCCGCTTGGGGCGGAGTGAATCATGCCCTGGCGGAAATACTCGGCCTGGAAGTGAAGCAGCAGCTAGGTGATGCGGATGCCGGGGATATCGGCCTGGTTTGTCATCATAGGGTTCCCAGAAAGCTACAAGTAATTGCCCAAGACGTCAAAGATAGATTGGGCGCACCGAGTGTCAAGCTCTGGATGGCAGAGGCTGATGAGCAGCGGGAGATTTCACGGATTGCTATTTGTGGCGGTGCCGGAGCTTCCGTGCTGCAGGTGGCCGAGGATATGGCTGATCTATTGATCACCGGAGACATATCCTATCACAGCTTTTTGGGCAGCAAGATTCCCATCATCGATGCGGGACATTTCTACACCGAATATCCGGCCCTGGCAAATCTGCAAAAGATCTTGGAGCCCACTGGCTTGAAGAGCGAGATTCTACCGCGAAAGCTGCATGAATGGAGCCAGAAAATCCGCTATATCTGATAGATCCGAAATCGCTATTCCTGTTTGAGAGACCTCTCTGCGAGCTCAAGGCTTTGACACACAAGCCTCTGCCTGCGTGCATCCTGGATTCTTGTGCAGGGTTCATCCCGACATCATCCCACGATGCTGCTCTGCCCGGAGCTTGATCGGAACTTGAACTAGGGACATCGTTAGCTCAGATTCAAAGCCGTGTCTCAGTCTTGACTCTGCAAAAAAGAGGAAGCCCTTCTGGTTTGATTCACAAAGTTTTACGGTGGTTTGAAATGATGCCTTCCCTTTTTCTGGGGAGAGCTGAAAACTTATACAATGCAGAATTATCTTGACAGATATGCTTGCAGCATCAAACTGATGGCACTATCCTGAAATAAACTATATGCCTTAAGGAGCTGTGATGATTAAGAGAATTTTGCTGATCTCGGGTTTGATCTTGGTCTTTTGCACGTTGAGTGCTCAGACTTTCGAATGGGGTGCTCGCTATTTGGGCGGAGTCTCATCCATATTTGGAGCAAATGACAGCTATATCCTGCAATATGATCTGGACGTTTCCGGGGTTCATCATGCAAGATTAAGCACTCAGTCCGAGGCTGCTCATTGGAGATATTCCCAAGGAGCCGGTCTCTATTTCATGAAGCGTATCAGCAAGGGGGTGGATTCGATCTGGCTGCAGCCCGAATTGCTTTGGAAACGCCATAGCTACGGCTACGATTTTGATAATAGCCTCATTGATCTGGATAATCCCGCCATTGCCGCCTCTTTCCCCAGCCAGATTCAGGGAAGCATAGACCACACAGTGGATTATCTCAGCATCCCTCTCCTCATCAAGATGCGTCAAGATATTCCCGAGGACCGCCATAATGATCAGTTTCAGGGAGCTTATATCTATTTTGGCCCGGCATATTCCGCCCTTTTAAACCACAAGCAGAGCACAAGCGAGGGTGCTGCGGATCTGGCCAACGAGGTTTATAACTACTTGACAGCAAATCCGGGGATGGATTTTGAGCAGTTTGAAAACGCTTCGGATACCCTGGTCTCACACAGCCTTGATGTCGTGGTCGGGATGGGTTTTCAATTGCAGGACGTTTTCAAGGTTGGTTTGAGAAAGGATACTTTTAGCTTTGACATCCGGGGAGACATGAGCGTCTTTACTTCCGGGGATTCAGAGCAGCGCAACAATTTCAGGCTGTATTCCGTGATGCTCAGCCTGGGCTATAGACTTTAGTCCTGATCGGTTAGATTTTTTATGATCTGAACTATCTGGGAGGGCTTGTCCACCAGATAGTCGGGGTCCTTGCTGCTGAGCAGGTCTGCGGGGTGAAAGCCCCAAGTAACTGAGATCACGCGGATTCCGCTTTTCTTTGCGGCGACCACATCCCGGATCTCGTCGCCCACATAGATCAGATTATCTTTGTCCAGATTGTGCTTTTTTATCTGTTTACGGATACTGCTGTGTTTTTTCAGTATACCGGAGGTCCCTTCTATCCAATCAAAATAATCAAGTTCATGTTGCTTGATGAAGTGCTTTACATTTTCCGAAGTATTGGAAGTGAGCAGAGCCATGGGGCAATTCAGTTCCCCCAGATCCTTCAGCATTTGTGGGATTCCCGGGATGGGCTCCAGCTCATGGACGAGGTGTCGATACTCCACCAAAGCCAGAGTGATGGCTCGAGGGACTTTGTAAAATGGGATTTTTATGTATTTTAGCGCTTTGGGGATGCTCATATTGCGAACTAAAGCAAATTGCTCTTCCGTGAGAGGCTTTACCCCAAAGTCGGGAGCTAATTTGTTTGCTATCCGTAGAGCCAGATGGATCGAATCAGCGAGAGTTCCGTCAAAATCAAATAGCAAAGTGGGGCAGTTCATTTTCTGTGCTCCAATACAAAACTATAGGCCTTGTTTTTGGTTACTTTGCACTTTGTGCTGATCAGGCTTGCCAGGTCTTTGCCGCTATAGTCCGGGTGCTGGTGCAGCAGCTCAAAGGCGAGGTCATTTGGGAAAACGGTCTTTTCGGCGGAGGCCCCGTCTATGACGATCGCAAATTCTCCCTTCAGGGTGATCTCTTGCTCCAGGATCTGGCTGATCTCACCCCGGATGCACTCTTCATGGAGCTTGGAGATCTCTCTGGCAATCGAGATTTGCCGGGGAGAAAGCGCATCGGAAAGCTCTGCCAGCGTGGCCTTCAGGTGATGTACACTTTCATAAATGATGCTGGGATGCGGGTATGTCTTGATGGCCTGGATCACGCTCTTGCGGTCTTTGGCTTTGGCGGGTAAAAAACCCAGAAATTGGAAGGCTGAGCTGTCAAAACCAGAACTGCTGAGGGCCGGAATCAGGGCAGTGGCGCCGGGCAGGGCAATTATTTCAATGTCTTCTTTTACGGCGCTTGCCACCAGGATCTGGGCCGGATCTGAGATCGCCGGAGAGCCGGCATCGGAGACCACGGCGAGATCTTCACCTTTTGCCAGATGAGCAAAAAGGGCTTTTTCCCGGCTGCGTTCATTAAATTTGTGAAAGCTGATCAGGCGGGGACGGGGAATCTCATATTGAGAAAGTAGGAAAGCCGTCTTGCGAGTGTCTTCACAGGCAATCAGGCTGACTCTTTTGAGAACCTCAAGCGCTCGCAGGGTGATATCTCTGAGATTACCGATTGGCACTGGAACCAGATATATCACCCCTTTGCGCATTATTTTATGAATTATTTTATGAGCTTAAGTTCTTTGCCGACCTTGATGAAAGCGGCAACGGTTTTGTCCAGATCTTCCCTGGAATGAGCCGCAGAGAGCTGAACGCGGATGCGGGCTTTGCCTTTGGGCACCACAGGATATACAAAACCGATCACATATATGCCTTCTTTGAGCAGCATGTCAGCCATCTTGATAGCCAAAGGAGCGTCATAGAGCATCACGGGCACGATGGCGGTATTGCCGGCAACGATGTCAAAGCCGGCCTCGACCATCTTTGTGCGGAAGAATGTGGCATTGTCCATGACCTTGTCATGCAGATCTGTGGATCTGGAAAGCATGTCAATCACCCTCAAAGTGGCACCGACGATCGCGGGAGCCAGAGTGTTTGAGAAGAGGTATGGGCGGCTGCGTTGACGAAGGATCTCGATGATCTCTTTGCGGCCACTGGTGCATCCGCCGCTTCCGCCACCCATAGCCTTGCCGAAAGTGGTGGTGATGATATCCACTCTGTCGGTCACGCCAAAGTGCTCGGGGGTGCCGCGCCCGGTTTTGCCAATATAGCCGGTGGCATGGCTGTCGTCAACCATTACCAGAGCGTCATATTTGTCCGCCAGATCGCAGATCTCATCCAGCTTGGCCATATCTCCGTCCATGGAAAACACGCCGTCTGTGCAGATCAGGCGGTATTTCATGCCCTGCGAATCCTTGAGAGCATCTTCCAATTCCTGCATGTCTGAGTGCTTAAAGCGGTAGCGTTTGGCTTTGCAGAGGCGCACTCCGTCGATGATGGAGGCATGGTTCAGTTCGTCTGAAATCAAGGCGCTTTCAGCATCCAAAAGGGGCTCGAAGACTCCGGCATTTGCATCAAAGCAGGCTGCATAGAGTATGGTATCTTCCGTGCCCAAAAATTTGGAGACTGCATTTTCCAGATCTTTGTGGATCCTTTGGGTTCCGCAGATAAAGCGGACGGAGGACAGTCCGTAACCCCAGTCGTTCATGATTTCCTGGGCGGCTTTGATCACTTCCGGGTGGTTGCTCAGGCCGAGATAG
>CAZWUD010000026.1:0-10677 GCA_964637055.1 uncultured Candidatus Cloacimonadota bacterium | reverse complement strand
ATTTTACCAGATAATAAGGGCTATTGAGATCAAGGCTATAATCCAGACATAATAAGCAAAGTACTTCAGTGAGCCGGATTGAATGAGACGGATGAGAAAAGCGATCACCAGATATCCGGCTATAAAAGATGCTATAAAGCCGGCCAGATAGACGTGTAAAACCGATAGATCAAGCATCATCAATTGGGGTAACTCCTTCAAATTTGCTGCCAGAATCGCCGGTATGGAGAGCAGGAAGGAAAAGTGGGCGGCGTCTTTGCGCTTGATCCCGCAGAACAGAGAGGCTGTGATAGTTGTTCCGGAACGGCTGATGCCCGGGATGATGGCCAAAGCCTGAGCCAGGCCGATCAGGATAGACTTTATGATGCCGGCATTAGAGGCGGGAATCGGGGTGTTTTTGATCAGATCAGACGCATAGATTATCAGACCGGTCATCATCAGCATGATGGCTACAAAGAGCGGGTTGCCATAAGCCAGCGTAAACAGATCCTTGAAAATGATATATACCAGTCCCGTTGCCAGAGTTGCTACTGCCAGATAGACAATCAGACTGCGGTTATTACGGTGAGTCTCTGAGTCTAGACTGGGTTTCCAGCAAAAAAGGGATGCGATGAGATCCCAGATCTGACGATGGAAGAAGATGATCACAGCCAGCAGGGTGCCCAGGTGCATGAAGACTTCAAAGGTGATCTCGCTTGAGCTTTCCATCCCAAAGAAATGCTGCGCCAGGACCAAATGTCCGGATGAACTGACCGGGATGAATTCAGTGAGTCCCTGGATGATACCCAGGAAGATTGCTTGTAAAAAGTTCATAATATCTCCGGTACCCTATATTCTCCCACTGCCGATAGCGGGATGAGGGTAAAGCCAGCCTTTTTCAGACGGCTGATAAAGCTTTTTAGATATTCCAATTTATCTGCACTGTGGCAATGAGTAATGGCAATGACATGGTTTTGAGATCCTGAGAGGCGCATGATCTGATTTAGCTTGGCCTCCATCGTGGACTGACTGATATTGGGGCTATCCAAAAAGATGTCATTACGAAAGGCTTTGATGTGCGATTTCTGCGCCACTTGATAGGCCACTGATACATTGGTAGTCCTGCTGTCCAAAAAGGCCATGTCATGCTCACGCAGGGTGTTCATCACTGCTTGCATTACACCGGTATCAGTGGTTGCCAGACTGCCCATATGGTTGTTGATGCCGATGGCATCAGGCAGAGTCTCGATAAAATCATTCAGCATACGTGAAATCTGGGAATCACTGTGTTGAACCAATATCGCATTCTCACCAGGGTTAATGCGAGGATAGCCGATAGGTTCCATGGGGACATGGATCAAGGTTTCGCGACCCTGACTGCTGGCTCTTTGCATAGTGGTCACGCTATGTTTTTGATCCGGGAAAATGGCAAAGCACACATTTTTATCCAGCTCAAAGAAGCCATCAAGCAGATTCCCGCTGATATCGCCAAAGTCATCCACCACGATGCTGATGGTTTTGTTTACGACCTTATCCCGATATACGCTATTGTCATAATACAGGTCGACGTCATAGATATCCGGCACCTTATTCATCCTAAAGCTGAGGGTCTGTTTGTTCTTCAGATCAGCCCCCTGCAAGAGGCTCACTTTATGGCGCTCCAGCTCCCCTTTGAAGATCATATTTGCGAATGTCAAATCCATCTGAGATCGATCAATAGGTATGGAATATCTGATTCTCGTGTCAGACTTTCTGCGGCGAATGTTCTTTTTGGGAACTCCCAGCTTATCGGCAGTCTGCCTGATATACAAATCAAGCTCTGTCTCGCCTTCCCTGGGTTTATCGGGCACTATTTCCGGTTCTGGACTTGGGGTTATATCAGGTGTTTTCTCTTCGACTTTTGGTTTTGGCTGAGCGCTTTCTGACTGGCGTCGGTCAGAGCGCTCCTGAATCTCATGATTGACCAGTTCTTGTAAATCATCAGGACTGGTTTCCGGCTCGCGGATCAAAACCCACATGAGCCCTATGGTCACGATCGCAGCCAGAAGATAAAAGCCAAGCCTGGGTCGGCTTTGCTTGCGTTTATTCTTTTTGGTAGTTTTTCTCTTAGTTTTCGGCACTATTCACCTGCTTGATATTCATAGGATGATAACGGTTATTTATGCTCTGTCCCAAAAGAATCAGCGGATAAAAGAAAAGATTGGAGAGCATGAATGCTGCTGAGAGCATAAAGACATTGTAAAATACTGATCCGATGCCCTGAACCGGCAACAGCTCGATATTTAGTTTCAAGCCCAATAGCGTGGAAAGATACATGAGTATCGGGCTGATAAAATAGGCTATGATTAGCACATAGGCTTTCACCGAAGCAAACACAACGACAAACACAATCGCGCTGTATTTCAGCGCGGCCCAGGGATGTCGGTGTATCCATGAATAACACAGAAGTTCACTGCGGTGTTTGGAGTAGCTTCTGCCTCGTAACGGCTTGAGCCACTGAGTTTTGAGGTAATAAAACAGTATCAGTATTGTCGTGTATGCGCGAAAGATAAACATTACCCCATGTTTAAAAGGCAGCTTAACTGCATAAAAATAGGATAGGAACATGGTCAGGATATAAAACACCATCAATATTATGATTGTGATAAACAACGTGAGATGCAGCTGGATCACAGAATCGTAGAATTCAGACATGTATCTCAAGTAATATTTGTGCGGCCCGGGAAATGTGCAGGTGTAGATCTTGAGTATCATAAAGCTCACATAAACCAGCATGATTCCCAAAAAGGCAAGCGGCAAAAAGTGTATACGAAGGCTGACCAGGCTCGTGAAAGCCCACAGGATGCTGGAACTGGAGATCCAGTAAAACAAGGTTCTGGGATAAAGAAAGACCTGCAATCCACTGTACTCTGAACACATAGCCCTGAGTATAAATCTGAGGAATTGCGAGATCTGATTCAAGCTTTGCCCCTTAAAACCTTAGGATCAGGCCGGCACCAATGCTTGTCTTGCCATCGGGGAGACTTGTGAACTGCCGGCTTTTGGCATTCAGCAGATTATCTATATGCACATAGATCTGAGACTGTGCATCGATATCATGGGCTGCGCGCAGTCCAAGATCAAACAACTGGGGAAGATCATCCTGATGGTGATCGCGCCTGAAGTACTCTTGCTTAAATTCCAGATCTGCGTGATAGGGATAATGCACAAAGCGTAGGACGGATTGGGCTTTCAATAGCGGTTCATAAGGCTTTCTGATCCAATTATCATTTGCCATATAGGCCAGTTTTAAGGCCAGATCTTGTTCAAATCGCAGGCTTCCTTCACCAAATGCAGCCCGGATCCTGCTTTCATTGGAAAATACATCGGAAAAGTACAAGGCGGGGACGTCTGGATTTACGCTGTCAGTGAGCAGCGCTTCATCGATGCGGTATTGACTGTTATTGGATATCTTCCAGCTCATATTGTCCAGCCCGATCTTGCTGTCCGAGATATCTTCAAAGCTGATACTGAGGTTCAGAGGGACGCTCGTATTCTTGTTTGCCTGGTCAAAATAGAGCCAACGGTATTTTTCCAGTTGATCCCAATAATCGTTGATCTTGCCAAAGGGGCTATTGCTGATGCTGAGCTCTTGATCAAAATCCGTCACCAAGCGCCATGCAAATCCAGGCGCAGCAATGAGCTTGCCCCCATCATTCATAGCATGTATACTCACTTGACCCAGTATCTCATCTTCGATGCGCACATAAGTATGGATCGAAGCATTTGCCCCATAGATGTCTAGGACATTTGCCCAGTCAAACCGGCCAAAATCGAAAATACTGTGATGATGCAGATTTAGCCTGTTTTCGGACTGGCGAAATGCCATATTGTCCTGTCGGATGCTGTGCACACGCAGGTTGTTTGCCAGTCGTCTGATCTGGATTCCCCAGATTTCCAAACGCTCGTGATAGGATTCGGCAGAGCCCAGGCTATAACGGCTATCCAGGCCGGATAATTCAGAATCAAAGTGCAAGAAGTTTAACCTGAAGGTATCGTCTTCATCTATCATCAGGTCGGCGCTCAGATGGGCATGTCTGGAAATATCACCCCCCTGCGGAGCAAGCACCGATGCCCTAGCTCCCAGAGACTTCAACCATTCTGAGCCGGGATAATATTTATATGACCCTTCCAGAGATGCGATAGTATTTGCTTCCACATTTAGATAGTGCATCAGGGGAGCTTCTTCTTCTACCGGTGGGACCCATTTTTCTGGCAAAGTTCTGGGGAAGAAAGCGCTGATGCTATCTGCCGCCAGGCTCTCCCGACTATGAGGGAAGGCTTTTTTGTAAAGAAAGATTCTGATCTGGCTCTCCCCCGTCACGTCTATATCCGGCAAAACCTGGATCTGTGCGCTGAGGGCAGATATGCTGATCAAAAACAGTAGCCAAATGTGCTTCATGACCCGACCTCAGCTTTTAATTCATCATCTGATTCTGGCTCAGGCAAGCTTTGCTCTCGGGGCATTTCATCATTTGAGAACCCTTCCTGATCTTCCTGCCCCATCTCCTGGATCAATTCATTTAGGACTTCCAGATTGGGCTCGGATATCAGTTCTCCCAGATCCAAAAGCTGCATCTGCGCTTCTTCACGCGCACCCATGCTCAGATAGCCGAGGATGATGTGATAGGCCGCAAGATCTGCAATGTCGGTAAATTCCGGGAAGAGAGTCAGGGTCTTTTCAAATTCCCTGATGGCCGCCTCAAATTCATTATCGAGATAGAAGATTAAGGCCTTGTGATAAAAAGCGGTAGCGTGGTCATAACTGCTCAGGCTTTCATTGATGATCCTGTCTGCCATCTTACCGGCTTCCTCAAAGCGTTTGTCATAGCTGAGCTGTGCCAGCCGCAGAAGCCGGGCTTGAGGTGCTTCCCCTTCCATGTCCGCACCCATTTGCCAAATCTCTTCAAAATCCTGATAGCCTGCAGAAATGGACGCATTGAGTGCCTGCAACCATACTTTCGGGGATGGTTGCATCTGGATGGCCTGCATGTATTTTTGCAAAGCGGAGCCATATTCTCCCAGGAGCAGATCCACTTCTGCCCATTGCAGTAATGCTCTTTGGTCCTGAGTATCTTCATAAAGATTCGTCAAAAGCGAATCTGCCTGTTCATATTCAGTGAGTCTCAAGAGGCTCTCTGCCATCAGGAGCTCCACTTCCATGCGGCTCTCCTGGGGAAAGTCCATTCTCATTTTTTCTGCACCGGCCAGAACCTCTGCCCATTTCTCACCCTCAGCATAAAGCTTCAAAACCAGATATGAAAGCTCAAAGCGAATATACTGGCTTTGGAAGGTGTCCGCCATTTCGGCAATATCAAAAGCTAGCATCGGGTCATCCAGCCTGCGCAGGGTCAGCTCTATTCCGGTGAAAACTTCACGCAACAGGGCCTGATCTGCAGATGAAAACTCCCGCAGATTACGAAAACGAATCAGGATGCTGCGGTAGTCTTCCAGAGCCTGACGATAGTTACCCATATTGTAATAGCTATTGGCAATATCAGCTAACACGGGCAAAAAGTACTGAGAATCCGGAAAGGTATCCACAAAATCATCAAATAGCTTCAGGGCCAGGTGATAATCTCCGGAAGCATAGGCCGATTTTGCTCCAAGATAGAGATAAGTATCCGGGCTTTCTTTTCCCCGGAAAAGCTGCAGATAGATCTGTGTCGCTTCAGGATAGCGCTTCATTTGATAAAGACATAGAGCTTGATAGCTCCTGGCCTCGGTGATCTTCAGCTCCTTTGTGCTCAGCTCCTCTGCGGCAGAGAAATGCCCCAGAGCCGTATTAAATTCTCTTTTGTTAAAAGCGATGTGCCCTTGCAGAATCAAGGAATCGTAACTGGGATCCAGTTTTTCGACCCAAGTTTCCGCCTGTTCATATTGTTCCAGATAGTAGTGAATCTGGGCGATCCTGAGTATAGCGTAACCGTTATTGGGCTCTGCGGAAACGATCTCATGGTAGGCCTGTATCGCAAGCTCGTAATTCGCCATGTAAAAGTCCATTTCTGCCAGATAAAACTTGGCAGATGGCAGATGGCGGGAATCAGGATGCAGATCCACAATCTGTTGAAAAGCAGGTTTGGACATCTGATAGTCCTTGCTTTCAAAGTAAAGGTATCCCAGATAGTAAAGTGCTGTGTCCCTGTCTTTGCCGGTGCTATATAGATTCAGGTAGCGGTTAAAACTCTGAACAGCTCGATGATTATTACCGGTCAACAGCCATGATCTGCCGATCAGTATGTCAATCTCGGCCATCAGTAGCCGGTCCTGACTCTCCACTCTTGCTTGTGAGAGGTGTTTGAGCGCTTTTGCGTAGTCCTGCTGGTGAAATGCAAAATATCCCAGGGTATAGAGCTGCTCAGCTCTGGCGATCTTGCTTTCTTTTGCAATAAAGTTTTCCAGCTGCAGGATGGCGGCTTCTGGATCTGAGAGATAGATTATCTTCAATCTTTCCAAATAGCTGAGGACCCTCAGATCCGGCACAGAACCACTCACCAAACGAGTAAAGAGAAAGTCTGCCTCTGAGAATTCACTTTTCTGAGAAAGCAGTAAAGCGTTGAAGTATTCATAATATTCTCCGCTGTTATCCGTGGAATTTAAAATGTCTTCTGCTACGGCATATTCTTCCAGGGCAATGGCCTTGCGCAGTCTCATCAGCTCTATATGCGAATGATTTGCGAGTTCTGGATAGCGCCCCAAGTGTTCATCAAATTCCTCAAAGCGGTTGTTGTCCAGGAGGTATCTGGTCCAGAGTACATGACTTTCGGCAAAGATATGGCTCTGGGGAGAGATATTCTCCAAAAGTTCCAAAGCCTCATCCTCCCGACTGAGTTTGATCAAGACTTCCAGATACTCATAATCTATATCCGGATCGGGATTGTGCTCCAGGCTTTTTCGGTAGGCAAGCATGGCACTGTAATACTGTCCCAGGATTTTAAATACTCGGGCTCGTTGCAGATTTGCCTGTGACAGCAGGAAGACGTCTCCAGTCTCGCTTTCCAAAATCTGAATTTGCAGCATGGCTTCACCAAAATCAGATAGGCCGATCAGGGCAATTGCCCGATACAGATAGGCCTGATGCCTCAGGGATTGCTCCAGATCTTCCTTCAAAATCTCATCATAGAGCTTGAGCGCTTCCTCAAATTGCTGCTCTTCCAAATGCAGGTTTGATCTGATCAAACGAACATTATTAGCATACACGCTTTGGGGATACATAGCCAAAAAGTTCTGGATTTCTGATGCAACGATTTCGCTTTCGCCACGCTCATACAGCATCGCGACATACTGATATGTGTAGCGCTCGAGATTATTTGCCACTGAAGTCTGGGCAAAAACCGGGCTGATAAGCACAAGTGCCAAAAGCACAAGGGCTATTGTCTTAAAATAAAGAGACATCTATACTCCGTGTAATTATTATTCCCGGACAGTTAAGCACTCGGCCTGCTTTCTGTCAATTGCTTTTATTTAAAAGCCTCTTCAGAGCTAAAATCCCGCTTGGGATCAAAACTCTTTAGAATTCTGTGGTCGTCTTCCGTCAGTTCTCCAGTACACATCCGGCAAAGTAGCTCACCCATCCCCGGCCCCAGCATGAAACCCTGGCCGCACATACCCACTGCATTGATTAGATTTGAGGCCATAGCACTATGTCCCACGATCGGGAAGCCATCGGGTGTCATCGGATACTGTCCCCTCCAGGTGCGTCTTACTTTCAGATTTTGCAAGCGGGGATAGATTTCGATCATCCTTTTGCTGCAAAGAGGTAAAAATCTTGAGGTGGAGCGGCTATCTATGCCCAATATCGGTGGATCAGGGGTGATGCAAAAGACCACCTGCCCTTCATGATTTTGGTAGAAGTAAAAATTGGCACTACCCGGAGCTTTGCGCATATCCACCACCATCGGTCCAAAAAAGCGGGCAACCGGCTCTGTGATGCCGGCTTCGTGGTTATCGGGATAGACATCCAGGTCATCACCTGCCAAAAGGCCAATATCCCGTCCGTGATTTCCGGCCGAGTTGATCACCCAGTCTGCAGAGTAAGTTCCTTTATCTGTTTGCAGCTCTACCACCTTGCCTGCATCTATCTTAAAGCTGCTTACTCTTTCTGAAAAGTGAAATTCCACCCCTGCTTTCAGAGCGTGGAAATAGTAGGCATTGGCGACCAAAAGCGGCGAACAGCTTCCATCTTCAGGGGAATAGGTGCTGCCCAAAAGCCCGTCCATCTGGATACCCGGCACCAGTTTGTTATACTCACCGGGACTGATCCAATCTATATTGAGTCCATAACTATCCTGGATCTTCATCAGGGATTTAAGTGCCTCAGCATCTTCTTCCCGATATGCGGGATATGAATAGCCATTGCTCATCCAGCCGATATCGTCACCTCTATCAGCTTTCCAATTTCGGAAGATCTCAATCGAGCGCAGGCCAACGGAGATTTTGCCAAAATCCGAGTGAGTAGCGCGCACTCCCCCGATTGCCTTTTTATTATTCTGCTGTCCCGGCGCAGGCTCGGGATCTATCACCAGTACTTTCTTGGATTTTTCCGCAAGGCTGAGTGCAGTTGGAAGGCCGATAGAACCGGCGCCGATGATGATAACGTCGTATCTCATCTTATACCTCCATCGGGAAATTTGCCCAGTGGGACTTCCACAAAGACAGGGCGTTTTGTATTGGGCACGACTCTGGCCGGATCAATGCCTTCCTCCCGTAAGATCCCTCGAATGAGCTGTTCACAGGTCTTTGCTCCGCAGGGGCCCATTCCCGCTCTTGTGATAGCTTTTATCTGGTTCAAATCACTGATCCCCTTGTGGATAAGGTCTCTCACTTCACCCGCTGTCACACGTTCGCATAGGCAAACCATTGCCTCATCAACCATACGCTCTGGCATGATTGCTTCTGGCAAGCGCAAGGTAAGCGCCGGATCCTGGACGCGAAAGCCCGCGACTTTGCAGGCTAATTCTTTGGGTACGATGAATTTGACGATCTGCATACGCTTTGCTTTGTAATCTGTCACAGCGCTGACTGTAAATTCTCCCAGAGGATTGGCGTCGATATTGGTCAGCATCCTCTTTTCACCTACCTTTACGGCCATATTGCTGATCTCATAGGCAATGCTGACAGAGGGATTCTCTGCATCCTGTCTATAGTCCACCAGGGTGATGGCCAGTCCGGGACAGATCAAGAGGCATTTCCCGCACCCGATGCACTTGCCGGTGTAGCGCGGTAAAGCCATCAGGCTGCCGTCTTCAGTCTGGATCGACTGGGTGGGGCACACGGTGGTGCAGGGATTACAGGGGATCTCTTCCAGGCAATGTATCATGGGGAATACTCCACTTTCATCGGAAATGTCTTGATAGTCTTTAATCGCACCGGGGGGGGCTTTCAATACTTCAGCTTTGTCAAACCAGGCTGAAGGTATCTGGGGCACGTCCTCTCCCCGTAGTATGCGTGCCAACTTCAAACCGGCAATCTTACCATTGAACATGGCAGAACTGGCCTCGGCAATCTCAGAGGCATCACCGGCAGCATCCACCGGCAGCCCGGCCATCTCGGCCTCGATGCTAAACTCACTGAGAGAATCCAAACCAACTGCGATCAGGATCGTGTCACAGGCAAAACTCTTTTCCGTACCGCGTATAGACTTAAACTTAGAATCTACTTTCGTGATCGTCACACTCTGCACAGTCTCTTCGCCATTGGCAGAAAGGATGGAGTGGGAAGTGTAGATGGGCACGCCAAATCGGCGCAATTTGTCGGCATGCACCTTGTATCCGCCGCAGCTCGGCATAGCTTCTGCCAGCCCGACCACCTCGATCCCGGCTTGCAATGCGTGGTAAGCAGCGATTAGCCCCACATTGCCCCCACCGATCACAAAGAGTCGCTCAGTGGGGCGCACCAGGTCACGATTTACAAGGGTTTGAAAAGCGCCGGCTCCGTAGATCCTGGCCAGATGATTTCCAGTGAAACGCAAAAACTTTTCTCTGGCACCGGCTGCATTGAGGATTCTTTGGGGCTTGATCAATTTATAGATCCCGTCCTTCAATACCCCCACTTTTTGATCGCTAAAAACAAAGAGGGCAGTGCTATTCAGCCAGATCTTCACACTCTGGTAATCTGTCAGATTTTGAGCCAGAATCTCGGCGATCAGATGCCCCCTGGTTCCGGCCCGGCTGTCTTCTTCCGAACCAAAAAATTTATGGGTCTGAAGCACCAATTTGCCACCCAACTTATTTTTGTCATCTATCAAGATCACGTCCACCCCGAAATTGCCCAGCTCCACCGCAGCGGAAAGCCCAGCCGGGCCTCCGCCGATGATCAAGACTTCGCAGGATATTTCTTCGATCGGTTCAAAATCCCGCTCTTCAACTTCCTCGGCGAGTTTGGGCAGACCTTCAGCGCTTTGCACGATCATATTTTCCTGCACCTGAGTCATGCAGGATTTTACAGCGATGCCATTTGCGATCACTGTGCATTTTGCACATTGACCATTGGCGCAGAAGATACCCTGTGCACTGCCATCTTTGTGGTGATGGCCAAAAACATTGATTCCATTTGCGATCAAGGCTGAGGAAATCATCTCTTCCCTCTTTGCCTGCATTTTCTCGCCGTTGAAGTAAAAGCTGATCTGGTCAAACTCCGGCACATCCAATATCGGATGCT
>CAZWUD010000025.1:0-10693 GCA_964637055.1 uncultured Candidatus Cloacimonadota bacterium | reverse complement strand
CCGAAGGGGTCACCATAGATGGCGCTGGGCGGAGTGCGGACGCTGCCAAAGATGCGCTCTTCATCTTCATAGTATAAGGTGTCGTTTTCCCATGTGCGGGTGGAGAAATTGTAACGATGGCGCTTTATATAGACGTCATAGCGATACCAATTGCTCTCATCCCACATATACAGGCCGTTTCCAGATGCGATAAAGTGCTGCCATCCGCTGTAAGGGGTCTCAACGCTGGCCACGCCATAGACGGTGCCTTCCTGCAAGTCCGGGACAATCTGATCCAGCCAGTGTGGGCCATTTGTCTGCGGGATGCTATCATCATTCCAGATGGCCAGGCCCACGTCACGAAGGGCACAGATAAAGTATTGGCGTCCGTTGTGATAGGTGCCGGAGATTCTTTGCGAGCCGCTGGGGACTTCAAAGGTGCCGATCAGCTCGTCATCTGCGCTCAGCACGTTTATGCCGTCGCCGCTGCTGACCACCAGCATGTTTCCGTGCTGGTCCCGATTGATGCCGGAAATGGTGCCATTCAAAAGGCGGGCGCCATTATCTAACAAAGGTCCCCAATTCTGGGTGGCTTCGTTCCATGGGCGCATTCCATTGTTGCTGAAATAGATCCAGCGTTCCTCATCGCCGCTGTCATCCAGGATGCTGATCCCTTTGAGGTTACCGGTGGTCAGGGTGGCGGAGTCCCAAGCGCCAAACCACTTGCGATTGTGAGAGTCCACCGCCATGCAGGTGATGTTGTTTGAGTGTATATTGCTGTTAAAGGGCTGATAGATTTGCCATGAACCGTCCTTGAAAGCGCTCACGCCAGCTTTTTCAACGTCGCCTTGCACGCCGTTGCAAAACCACAAGCTGTTGTTTTGATCCGCCATGCTCATGGTGATGTTTCGGAAGGCGATATTATCCGGACTGTAGTATTCCCAAGTCTCGCCTTGCAAGCGGGCGATGCCATCTCCCCAGGTGCCCAGATAGATCATGCCGTCCAGCTCCCGGATTCGGGAAACTACGTTGTGGCCAAAGGATGCTTGATCTTTCATCCAGTGGGTGGCCGCCTTGGTATTCAGGTCCAGCCTGGTGAGCAGGGTGTCGTTTCTCGTGGAGTAACTGAGCTCACTCTCGTCCCATTTTCCATAGCCCAACCAGAGATCATTACTTTTGCTGAGCTTGAGAGCGGAGAGATCCCGGAGTCCGTCTCCAATATCAGTGGTGACCTCTGTCCACAAAGCGCCGGGATCATCCAAGGCAGTGAGGTAAATCTTGCCGTTTGTCCCCAGGGCGATTGTCTGAGAATTGGCAGTCAAAAGGAAGCTATTGCCTGAGGGTGCAGCAGGGTCGTCAGTCAGAGAATGCCAGGCGGAATGTACGTCCAGAGAATCCAGCGCTACATAGCTGACCCCGCCATCGTAGGCCAGATACAGGGTGCGATCATTCGTGAGCAGCATATCCGAGATATTGCTGTTTGGCAAAGCACCGCCCGTATTGAGCTCATCATATTGATGCAGCATCAGGGGGAAATTCACTCCGCTGAGGTAGTAATACAATGCCAATCCGGAGGATGTCGCCACCAGGATTCTATCGTCCACTTCGATGATCTTGTTTACCTTGAGAGAGGGGAGCCCCAGATCTTCATTCAGGGCTTGCATGCCCTGCTCGCTATAAATGCTGATGCCGGAAGCGGATGAGCCCATCCAGAGGCTCTGGGAAAAGTCCACCAGGGCGAGATTGCGGATATCGTTTGAGACCAGGCCATCTCCGGTGTTGTATTGCCGGACTTCCTGCATTTGGGAAAGCTCCTGGGCCTCTGAGCCTTGAATCTCCACCACGCCGCCCCAAGTGCAGAAGTATATCTTATCTCCGGCTTTTTCGAAGTCATAGACGTGGTTCACGTTGTTAACGGTCTGCCAGGTTTGGCCCCAAAGGAGAGCTGAGAGCAGGCTCAGCCCGAATAAAAGTCTTTTCATCTGTCACGCTCCCTGCGCATAAGGATATATGCTATCACCACGATCAGGGCCAGCAGCACCAATAGCAAAGAAAACAGCACTTTTTTGTCGGTAAAAGAGAAACCGATGGCGATCAGGCCAAAGAGCATGGTGATGATATATACGATAATCGATATTGTTCGTTGTGAAAGTCCTAAGTCCAGCATAGCATGGTGGATGTGAAATTTATCCGCCTGGAAGACATTGCCCAGATGTATCCTGCGGGAAACTGCCAGGACCACATCCAAAAGAGGGATGCCCAAGGCTGCCAGCGGGATCATCATGGTCATCGAAGTGATACCCTTGTATTGAGCGGCACCGGCCGTGGAGATGGCGGCGATATTGAGGGCGATAAATTGGGTGCCGGTCTCACCCAAAAAGATCCTGGCTGGGTGGAAATTGAAGCGCAAAAAGGCCAAAGTCCCGCTCAGGAGGAAGGCTGAAAGGCTGATGACCAGGACGTTTCCCTCGCGGATGCCCACCACCATCAATACCAGGCTCACGATCGCCGAGATGCCCGTGGCCAGGCCGTCCATACCGTCTATGAAGTTGATGGCATTGATCACGATCACATACCAAAGCACTGTGACCGGAAAGGATAGCCAGCCCAAAATGAAATGCTCTCCCAAGGGGTTGGTGAGAAATAGCACCCGGTAGCCCACGATATACATGATCATGCCGAGGGCTATCTGCCAGAGGAATTTGTGCCGGGCCCGGCTTTCAAAGCGGTCATCCAGCAGGCCAAAAGTTATGGCCAGAATACCCACGATGCTGAGCTCCAGAAAGAGCCGTCCCAATTCCTGATTGCGAAAAAGCCAGGCAAAGATGAGCTGCATCAGCACAATCGGCAGGCCAAAGCTCAAGCCTCCGGCTTCAGGACAGCTCTGCTGATGGATGCGGCGCTCATTGGGCAGGGCGACAATCCCGTGAAGCCGGGAAAAACGGATATTCTGCGGCACCAGGATACTGGTGAGGATAAAGATCGTGACTGAGGCCAGGATGATCTCGAGGGTCATGGTGCCAGCTCATCCTGTTCATAGAGATTACGGTAGGAATCTACCATCGCAGAATAGTCAGACAGTCGGTCAATCCGTAGGCGAGCAATAGCCCCTTTGCGAACTATCTGATCTGGATGTTTAGATATATCCTGCAGAGTGTCCAGCAGCGCTGCTTCATCATCAAGAGGAACCAGCCAGCCGCTATCGGAATCCACCAATTCACAGATCGAGGGCAGGCTTGAGCCGATCACCGGCAGCCCGGCTTTCATGGCCTCGATGATGCTGAGGGGCATGGCTTCCCAACGGGAATAGAGGATAAATAGGTCAAATCGCCTGAGCCAGGGCTCCACATCACTGTCCCAGCCGGGGAGCAGGATACGCTCATTAAGGCGGTAACTGGCCACGATGCTTTTGCACAGAAGAAAGTGGGGACCGTCACCCAAAAAGATGAAGCGCAGATTCTCATTTTGCCGGCAGGATTTGCAGGCGGCAGTGATGAGCTTGATCACGTTTTTGGGATCCGAAAAGCGGAGAGTGCTGCCGATCGTGATTTTATCATCTGACAGAGGCGCGCGCTGGATCTCTGATGGGGCCGGTGCCGGTGGCGGAAGGATGGCATTGTGTATGGTGCAGCTTCTTTCCTCTTTCACCAAAGCCAGATCCAGACAGCGTTTGCGGTCGGTTTTATTTACAAATACGGTGTAATCCCCCAGAGCATTGCCCAGCTTTTCCATCAGCATATAAAAGCGCTGCACCAAAGGGCTCTGATGACCCTGAAAGGCGGTGCCATGCACGCTGTGGATGATCTTTGGGACTTTGGCCAGACGCGCAGCCAGGCGTCCCAGGAGGCCGGGCTTGGAGGAATTTGTGTGAACGATGTCAAAGCGGTGCTTTTTGAAAAGGAAGAAGAGCTGCCAAAAGCTCAGGATATCTGTCGGCGAGATGGGATGCACCATGCAGGTGAGCGGCAGATAATGCCAACCGCGCCGGCTGACCTCCCCCTCCAGATCACCACCGGGCTTGCTGGCCACATAGATCTCATATTCTTCCGGCGGCAGTCCGTCCAAAAGGTGCAGGGAAAATCTCTGCACTCCGCTTAGGATCGGTAGCAGTTGCAGATGAAGCAGTTTCTTTTTCATGATCTCTCAAACCCAAGGACGGCAGTGGCTCCGGCTTTGATATCGGCAAAGTGCACCAGGTTACCATCGAGCTTAGCTTTTTGTCCGTGTATTTCCCGGACCTTGATATCTCCAAAAAGCTGCAAGCAAAAGTGATCCATATCATCGGCAAAATAGACGTTGATGGCATAATCATCAGACTCAATGGTCACGCGGCTTCGCTTTCCCCACCACTGGCTGAGCTCCCTTGCGCTGGGATTCCAGATCGGCTGAGACTTGATCAAGGCCAAAAGATAAGCGTAAAGCTTGTGACAATAGTGGATATCGTTGTATGAAGCCAGGGTGAAATCCAGCGAGAAGATGCCGTGCGTGCGCAAGATCTGCTGAAAGTAGCTCTTGATCTGAGATTTGGCATCATCCAGGGCCAGGATCTTGTGTTTATTCACCCTCAAAAAGCGATCGTGATATGTAGTGGGCAGGCTCAGATAGCCGGCTTTGCCGCCCAACCAGGGATGAAAGGGGAGGGTGGTGCCGTCATAGAAACCGGGTGAATCCTTGAAGGCAGCGCTTTGGTCAAAGAGCGGATTGATCTTTTCATGCAGGATTCTGATCTCGGGATTGCTATTGTAATCCATCTGGCGGATGCCGATCTGATCTTTGGCCAATTGATGCAGCATCACCTGCTTGCGTGAGAGCATGTCATCGCGGGAAAGCTTGTCATTGGGCAGCAGCAGCCCGATGTCGTTACCCTTGGCCAGGATGCCCTGGATCTCTTCTTGCAGATCAGTATCCTCCAGACCGTAATCCAGTTCTTCACATTGATCCGTGCCCAAAAAGAAGGTGGAACGGCAGTCCTGCTCGCGCTCCAGCTCCTGAAATTCGTCAAAATTCCAATACAGCTCATAGTTTGTAAAGAGATAGAGCAGCTTGCCCCAAACGTTGTGCCACCACTGCCTCAGCTTCAGGGTAAAAAGCAGACTGAGGTCATCCGCCACGGAGAGCACCATCGAACTCATATCCCACTTTTGCAGATCGTCCACGCTGTGAGAGAGCAGCACCGCCGCCGCCTGAGCCTCCGGCCAATAGCACTTTTGGGCCAGGGGGATCTTTTTGTGATGGGCATGTTCTTTGATCATGGAATCAATCAGCCACAGCAGGCTGTCCACCGTTGGGGTCTCGCGAAAGGGATAAAATGCGGACTTCTCGTCATCAAAGCGTTCGGCTGCATTATATGAGGGATAGTAGAGCCGTTCCCGTGCAGCCAGATGGTAAAAGATATTGCCCACCAGGTCAAAATTGATCTTACCGCCGGAAATCTCTTCATCGATGTAGTTTTCCGCAACGCTATTGAAAGCACGACTGCTGATGATGTGGGTGGGGTAGAGCAGTTTCTTCTGTTTCAGATAGCGTTTCAGGCTTTCCGGATTCATGCCAGCGGGCTCATAGAGCTTTGTATCACAGGGGATAAAGATGGTGAGATAGTGTTTGGCCAGGATCTTGATCTGCTGCTCATCCGGCTCGCTAAAGCTATACAAAATCACGATGTCATTGGCTTTCAGCTTTTGATGATCACTCTCATAGCGGTGGCACAAGCCTAGGCTATGAAAGACGAAATCAAAGCTGTAGCGGATCTCTTTTGTAAAGCGTTCTAATTTATGGTCTATAAAGATAGCTATCATGCAAAGTCATTCCATACTTTCGTTTTATGCCAGTTTATAATATCAAACCGATCAGTCAAGCAGTTTCGGGAAAAACCGCAGGAGCTTGATGGCCTCAAGCTCCATATCGGTTTGCATGCTTTTATAGTTTATGTGGTTTAGTCTATTTCGCAGGCTGGGGATCGATCACTTTGCCCAGAAAGAGGATATTGCCCGAAGTCTTGTGCACGATCATGCAAAGGAATGGCCTATCGGCTCTGAAGACGGGGATCTGGGGCTGATTTGGCGAAATGCTGGTCATGGCAAAGCCCACCTGCGTGGCTGCAGCAGCCTCACTGCCCTCTTCCGTGACCTCCAAAAAGGCCTTGTGGCTGATGGATGAGATGTATAGATTTTGGCCCTTGTCCAGCTCCATAATGCCGGAGAAATCCGCCAGGCCGCGATTAAAAGCTGCCTTCATGCCCAGGCTTTGGAAGTGCTCAACCAGTCCGTCCAGTTCCTCTTCCAGCCTGAAGCGGGGGATATATACCTGCACCTCGCGGGTCTTCATGGAATCTTGCAGCTCCTGCCAGGTCTTCAAATCCAGCTTTTGAGCAACTTTTTCGATCTCATCGGGGATCACGAAGACCATCGCCAGTTCATCGGCCACATAGGGCATTTCCAGGATCTGATATCCGGGGATCTCACCATAGCCAAAGTCGTCCTTGATCTGCATCAGCTCAAACTTTCTGGCAGCCTCAGGAGACCTTTTGGAATCGCGATAAAAGTGGCTGAAATGGGTCTGCTTGGCGGAAAACTGCTTCATCCAATCTGCCTTAAAATAGACTGCATTGACCAAGACCATGCCATCATTACTCTCGGCGATCTGGCGTTCATTGACTATGTCCTTGATGCGGTCGCGGGTGCGTTTTGCCGTCCATTTGTTGATGAAGGCAGCGGTCTCTTTGGACTGTGCAAAGTCCAGATTATGCAGTTCGGCTCCAAAGGAATCCTGCAAGATCTCCAGATACTCTTTCTTCAGGTGTTCTGCGTTTTTCTCGGCAGCAAAGAGGGCATTGGCGACCTCCAGATCCAGCAGGCCTTTTTCACCAAGCTCGGCCAGCTCTTTCTGATACTTGCCTTGCAACTGGTGCTGCTCGGTCTCGGGCAGGCTGTAAGCCATTGCATGAGCGATCTGGGTGGCGGTATTTCCCCGGGCTCCGGCATAGACCATGCCCAGGGCGCTATTGATGCTGTAAGGGGAGAAGAAGCTATTTTTCCCGTCTTTATCCACCTTTTGCCAGAGTCTGAAGGCAAAGTCGTTATTTTGCTCTTCGACGGCGACGGGCACCTGCTCTGTGATCTGTGTCTCAGGCAGGGCTTCTGTTTCCGCGGGTGTTTCCACGGCCTTGTTTTTGCTGCAAGCACCAGTCAGGATGAGCAGCAGGATACCGATGATGTAGAATGTCTTTGTATGCATATTGTTTCCTTCTTTATTATTATGTCCAGTATTTACGGTCCAGGCTACGGTATTGAATGGCTTCAGAGATGTGGTCACTGGTGATATTTTGCACGGCTTCCAGATCGGCAATGCTGCGCGCTACCTTCAGGATGCGGTCAAAGACGCGGGCAGAATATCCCAATTTGTCGATGGCATTTTGCATCAGAGCGTGGCTGTCATCATCCAGTTTGCAATACTTGCGCAACATCTTGCTATTCATCTGGCTGTTATTGAAGATACCTTCCCCGGCAAAGCGCCGATGCTGAATTTCCCGGGCTTTGTTGACCCTGGCCCGGATGGTGGCAGAACTGTCTCCGGTGGGCATTGCCGCCAGGTCTGCATAGGACACGGTGGGCACTTCCACGTGGATGTCGATGCGGTCCAGAAGCGGCCCGGAAATGCGGTTACGATAGCGCATGATGGATCCGCTGTCGCAGGTGCAAGTGTGATTTGGGATATTGGCCCCAAAATAGCCGCAGGGACAGGGATTCATCGATGCGATCAGCATAAACTCCGCCGGAAAGGTGAGGCTGGTGCTGGCTCTGGCGATGGTCACCACTCCGTCTTCCAGAGGCTGACGCAATACTTCCAGGACGGTGCGTTTAAATTCCGGCAGCTCATCCAAAAAGAGGACTCCCCGATGGGAGAGGCTCACTTCTCCGGGCTTGGGGAAAGCGCCACCGCCAATAAGAGCCACATCCGAGATCGTATGGTGGGGACTTCTAAAGGCCCTGGTAGTCAGGATTCCGTTCTTAAAATCCTTGGAAAATCCGGCCACGGAATGGATCTTGGTGGCCTCCAACGCTTCGTCCAAAGTCAGCTCCGGCAGGATGGTGGGAACGCGCCGGGCCAGCATGGTTTTTCCCGATCCGGGAGGCCCGATCATTAAGAGGTTATGTCCTCCCGCGGCAGAGACTTCCAGAGCGCGTTTCACCTGATATTGCCCTTTCACGTCGTGCATATCCACCGGAAAGTCGTTGAGCACCCCAAAGATCTTGTCCCGATCCACTTTGGCAGGCGGGATCTGCGCCTCACCCCGCAGATATTGCACGGTTTCCCAGAGCGAGGTCACCGGAATCACGGTGAGGCCTTCGATGATGGCGGCTTCTTCGGCATTTTCATGGGGCACGATGAGCACGTCCATCTCATCCCGTTTGGCGGCGATGGCGATCGGCAAAACTCCATTTACCGCCCGCACATTGCCATCCAGGGAAAGCTCCCCCACCACGGCGATCTTTTTGAGGCCGGGTTCGGGAATCCGCTCGTTATTCATGCTTGCGGCCAGAGCGATGGGCAGATCCAGAGCTGAGGAATCCTTTTTGATATCAGCAGGGGCCAGATTGACGGTGTAGCGGCTGGTTTGAAAGGAGATGCCGCTATTACGCATGGCCGTAAATACCCGATCTTTGCTTTCTTTTACGGCATTGGAGGGCATGCCCACTATGTTTACGATAAATTGCATTGATCCGATCCGGTCACATTCCACGGATACCTGCAGCGCGTCAATTCCCAGGGTGGTGTAGGTTGTAGCAATCCCGACCATTAAACTATCCTTTTCCAGTTCTTTTTTTTGTCTTGCACTCTTTGAGAGTTTTGCTATTGCGTCAAGAAGATTTTGATTGAGCAGTTATACTTAGCAGATGAGACTGTGTGTAAGGGGTCACTGAAAACTTAAAATGGATATCTGGGTCAACTGAGATCAGCTATTACCGTCGGTCCGAAATCTTGCAAAATGCTCATCTATTTCAGAGCATAATTCAATCCCCACTTCTTCAAAAACCGCTAACAAACTCTCATAAGAGCCTTCTCCTCCCAAGAAATCCCAAAACTCTTCTGCCACTTTCAATTCCTGCTCCAAATCCAACATACCCCGCATTGTCCATCTATTATACGGCTTTGGGGCATAGGGATTGTATGGAATCGCTATCAAAGTGTGCACATTACAATCTGGGTTTACAGCCAAAGTAGCTGCTGCCCATTCCAGCATAGTTCTTTTGAATTCTTTGAATGCGCCAGCATTGGGTTTTGCCGTCTTAATATCTATAAGAAGCACTTCACCTGTGTGAGAAACCAACTTAAGGTCTATTTTCGTGAGCTTAACTTTATGCATGGAACCTTTCTGGCATACAGCCCGAATTTCTTCAATCTCTTTTTGCTTATCGGGATCAACGATCGCCATGCTAAGTTCATCCATTATTCTCTGAATCACCCGGTGAGCTTCTGAAGATATCTCAGTTCCGGCAATCTGTTGAGCTTCAGAGCTGATATACTGCTTTTTGCCCAGCATCACGGCAATTGGCTCGAACATTGATACACCAAAAGTAGTATTCAAAGAATGGATAAATGAGTATAAGGCAAGCCTATCCTTGCCTAACAATCTGGTATGGAACGGCATAGCATTAGTCTCAGGTTTGTGATTGCGAAATTTATTCCTGAGGCTATCTACCAGCAGCCCTTTGATGGTCTGAAAGATTAGTTCGTCGTTATTCATAATGTCCTACTTTGGCTCTGCATTTTTAAAATGGAAGATGATCTCAGAATATGCATTTTTATCTTTTTCTGTGCGATTCAGCACAGGTCTTTTATAGCTATTCACTATTTTCATGCCCGCCAATTCAGCAATACTTGGATAAAGGTTGTACTTATCATTGGATACGATGAATACATCAAAATCCTGTACTAAGTACTTTTTGCAATTGATCAAAACCTGAGATACGCCTTTTACATAGTCGCGCTGGGCTTCTTTGCCTTTCCCCTTGAATAGCGGGCCAATCTCCAAATCGTCTTTTCTGTCAAATCCGAACAAGTCATAGGCGTAGGCATGCTGCTCATGATAATCAATAAGCCCTACATAAGGAGGCGAGGTAAAGATGCCCTTAATCTTTTGAGTCTGAACCAAGTCTGCAAATTCAGGATTGATGCTTGTGACATGAGATAGAATATCTATGTTTCTGCTATCGCCGGTGATGCAAACCTGCATGGTGTTTGTGCGCAATCGATCAAACTGCCGCAAACGATTGATAGTATCCTTGGTATATGAATTCCACCATTTCACAATGGAAAACAAAGGTTTGCAGATCTTACCATGCTTGGCGCAATAATATGTGCTTGATACAGGTTCATTCAGGGTAGCCAAATCGGCATGGGTGGTGGCTCTGCAACTCCGGATCGTCCTACTAAGTATTATCGCCAGGATTTTCTTTGTGCTGGGGTTTGATACTTTCTTAATCTCAGCAAAAGCTAATTCAATCTCGTCGCGTACGTGTTTGATAAACCATTTGTCAAGAAAGGAATGTGGATCATCCTGGAGCAATTCAATCTTATATGTATTCACCAAGGATTGGTATTTCGGCAGGAACATTTTCTCCTTGTCGGGAGCATATGTCTTTTCGTCAATGGCCTTGGTGCGCAGTTTATATTTATAATCAGGTGAAGGAAAGTACTTGCTGTTGAACCTATT
>CAZWUD010000024.1:0-10794 GCA_964637055.1 uncultured Candidatus Cloacimonadota bacterium | reverse complement strand
GATATAAAGAAACCTCCGCCTTTGTAATCCGTCGCGGTCACGATGCCCTCGGTGCTGACGCTTTTACCGGCGTAGCGGGAAGGGTATGTATTGTCACTACCAGGGTAAGTGGTGTACTGTATATCGTATATAGAGATCCCCCAGGCCATGATGATCAGGGCGCTAAACAGGGTCAAAAGCATTATTCTCTTAGTCATAGTATCCTCTTAGATGCGAGTTTGGGACTCTTTAGTTTTCTGTCAAGTAAAATCATGTAGAACAGGCCGCTGATCCTGCTTTTTCAATAAGTTTTTTGGATCAATTTTTCTGGGTTCACGCAGATTCAGCAGATAAAAAACGCGGATATTTGTTTCTCATAGATTTCACAGAGAGCACAGATTTTTGTCCACTAATATCAGGACAGCTCACAGCTCATCGCTTAACTCATACCCCGTAATCATTAAGGCATTGGCAGGCAAAGGCGGATGCCTAAGTCGTTGTCGTTATCAGTCGCACTATAGTAGTAGCGGGTGAAAACTGTGCACCAGGGGGGCTGAGTACGCCAGCCACCTCCGCGGAATAAACGGTGAGTCCCGCTGGCCGGTCCTGTGGGATCAATCTGTGGCTCGTAGGGATAGACGTCATAGATATCCCAAACCCATTCCCATATATTGCCGGTCATATCGTAAATACCAAGCTCGTTCGGTAGTTTCATACCCACAGGATGTGTGCCGGAACCGGAGTTGTCCAGGTACCAGGCTACATCTTCCAGGGTATTGCTGCCGCTATACGAGTAGTTGTTGCTCAGGTTGCCTCCCCGCGCTGCAAACATCCACTCCATCTCGGTCGGCATACGGTAGCCATTGGCCGTCCAGGAGCAGCTTACATTGCTGTGATTGCTTGAGGTGGATTTCCATCCCCTGGGCCAGATATCAGGATTGCTGCCAAAATTGCCGTAACTGTAGCAAGGGTTTAGCCCTTCCAGGATACTGCGCCGATTGCAGTATTCGACGGCGTCAAACCAGGAGATATAGTACGCAGGATAGTCGTTTCCCTCTCCGAATCCGGTCCCGCTGGCGGGATTTGAGCCCATCACCGCATAGTATTCTGTCTGGGTGAGCTCGTATTTGTCTATGTAAAAGCTGCTTATCGTTACTTCCGAAAAACTGTTATTAAAGGTGCCGCCTTCCACCAGTACAAAATTGGTCGGGATATAGGAAACTCCATCATCTGCTGTGAATCTTGCCATGAACTGATCGCCATCGAAATCTCTCGACTCCGCACCGGCATCCCAAATGATGTGTTTATTCGAGCCGGGGGCTATATTTTCCCCGACATCTCCTGAGATGAGAGCCGGACTGGGAGTGATGTCAAATGTATCACCGCCATCTTCAGACAGCGTGAGCTCGATCTCGCAAATGTCGTCATTGGCATCAAAGAGGTCGTAGTAGATATCCACCAGTTTGCTACCGTCTCTACGTTGCTGTACAGAGGTATTAAAGATCTCCGGAGCGGCAAATCCTGTGGCAATGGGTCTGATGGAGAAATTATCCCAGTGGACGTATTTATCCTGGTCGGCATTTGCATATTGCGTAAGTATTTTCACGCGTATGGTACTGGCCGTTTGAGGGATATTGATGAAAAACTGCGTCCAGGCTTGGGTGTTGAGCCGCAGAGATGTCCAGTTGTTCCACTCGGTTCCATTGTCGTATTCCAGGCAGACCTTCAATTGATCTGTATCCCAGACAAGGTTTTTGCTATAGTAATAAAAGCTGATGCTGTATGGGCTGCCCGGGGTAAGGGCAACATTGCTAAAAGTGAGGCTGGCCTGGGTGTATTCCATCAGCCAGCTAGCCCAATACCAGTCACCATCCTGGGCTATGGCCCCGCCTTGAGGCTGGTTTGTCCTGCCCCAGAAATAGGGTGCAAAGTCGGCAGGATCAGCGCTGTAAACCCAAGTGTCAGAGGCACTCTCCTCAAAGCTCTGCAGAGCGATGTGTTCTGCAAAAAGAGAAAAACTAAATAATGCCAGAAGCAGCAGTACAAAGATCGTTGACTTATATTTAATCATTTCTCATCTCCGATATTGCGATTTTGCATCGCTTCTTTGATTTGGGCAAAGCTCATGGGGCGCTCAGCCCTGGCTTTTGCCAAGATAGCAGCCATACGGCCCTGGACGTCTTTATAGGCTATCACGCGGTAATACATTTGATCGCGGTGGTGCACCACGCCTGTGTGGGTGAAAGTGGTGCCGGTAGTTACGTCCCAGAGATAGTAATAGAGATTGTCGTCATCTTCATAGGGAGTCTCGTTATAGAGCACAATGTAACCATCGGGGATGATAGGGGTTCCATGGATAGTTTCGGTAACTGGCTGCCAGGTGATGACGGCATCGATGTCATTGGAGATATCCACAGTGACGCCCTGAGGTGCTTCAGGAGGGGCATAGGTGATGGTGAAAGTGGCATCAGAGCTTTTCAGAGAGCTATTGCCAAAGAGGTCGGTAAAGCCGACGCGAACCCTGTAATTGCTGCTGGGGATATCTGGCAAGCTCCATGCCCAGGTGCCGGTATTTTGAATTCCCAAGGCCAGCGGAATGTCATCGACATTGCCACAATTGTACCACAGGTCAGTGCTATTGTTTGCAGGATGGTTTTCGATGATGCTCCAAATGATATCACAGGTGTCGCCAATAAAGCATTCTTCACCGCCATTGGGGCTTTCGATGCTTATGATGGGATCTACTGTGTCCAGAGTGAAGAGAGCTGAGTGGTTGGTAGAGCTCAGCGCAAAAGTAGCCGCACTATAGATCAGCAGTACCGCCACGAGAAATATTCTTAACATGATTCCTCCCTGAGAGACATTGTGAGACACATGCTGCGGGCAAAGAGATTTTAGTCAAGTTAAATCATTAATGACATTTACAAATCAAGTTTTAGCACTTGGGCAATGATTCTGACTGACCAACCCCAAGCTATTATGATTCTCTTAACAGTCGTGTTTCATAAGTAATCTGTTTATCAGGAAATGGCCTTCTCAAAAGCGTCACGCAGTGAAACTATAGAGAGGCCCATGCTTTCCACCTGGGTGATAAATTTGTGCAGAGCTTCCAGCTTTTCCCGATTGTGGCAGTGGGTGATGATGATGATTGGTTCCCTGCGACCCTTGTATTTGCCCAGGCTGTTAATCTTACTGGCCAAAGTGGCGTCACTGACATCCGGGACATCGAGGAATATATCACGCTTTGCAGTGAATACGCCCAGCTCCTCTGAAGCTGTATAGACGGCACTTTTGCTCGTGGTGGCGCTGTCTATGAAGAAAAGGCCTTTTTTGTCAAGATGCTTCAGGGTCCTGTACATGGTGGCAAAATCAGCGGTGCTGGCGCTGCCCATGTGGTTATTAGCAGCGATCGCCATGGGCAATTGCTTTCTGAAATCATCCAGGATGGTCACGATCTCGCGATCGTCCATGCCGGGGGCAATGTACTTTTCGCCCGGGCTGAGGCTGGTGTTTTCGGCAAGCATCGGGATGTGGATGATCACCTCGTGACCTTTTTGAACTGCCTTCTCGGCGGCGGTGTCTGTGTGGCGCAGATCCGGCAGGATCGCAAAGACGATCTCTGAAGGGAGATCGGCAAAGTCATCCAGAAGTTGCCCGGCGCTATTGCCAAAGTCATCGATGATGATCACCAGATTTGGCATCTCATCGCTGTCGCTCCAGCTATATTCATAGTTCTGCAGACTGCCGGGTTCTTCCGGCTCAGAAGGTTCTTGTTCGGTGGACTCAATATAGGCTGCCATATCCGGGGCAGCTTGCTCGGCTTCAGTCTTGCCTTTGCAGGCAAAGAGAACAAGCAGGATTACAAGGGGGAAAATCAGTCGTTTAATTCTTGCCATTTCACTTTATCCATTAGTTTTATATTAAGTTTATCAGCGGTCCCGGCCAGAACTTCCAGTACATATTTGCAGGAACGGGAAGGGAAGATCGGGTTTTCATCAAAGGGGGTTGTATCGGGCTCTATGTGGACTATCACGCCGTCTTCATCTATAAAGATCATATCCAGACTGAGATAAGTATCCTGCATCCAGAAAGAATGGTAATCGGTGTGTTCAAAGACAAAGAGCATGCCCTGGTTTGGGGCCATACTGTCCCGGTATTTGAGGCCTTGCAATACTTCTTTGTCTTTGGTGACGACCTCTACTTTAAAATCTGCTTTCAATTGACCTGATACGCCCTCTATCTGCAGATTGGCGTCGTGCCGAAAGACAGGCTTTGGGCTGTGATCAGCCCTGGCTTCTGGCTCTTTTTTGCAGGCGATCAAAAGCACTATGCTGAGGCAGAGAACCCAGATCAAAAGAATCCGCTTCACTTGCTTAAAACCATCTTCTTTGTGATTGTGCGGTCCTGGGTCTGCAATCGGTAGAGATAGACTCCGGTGCCCAGCGGCCGACCCTGGTCATCCTTGCCGTCAAAGACAAAGCTGTGCTCACCTGCAGGCAGCACTCCATCAAGCAAAGCCCGAATCCGCTGTCCGCGAAGGTTAAAGATCTCCAGACTAATCTCTGTGGCAGAGGGAAGCTGGAGCAAGATGGTGGTCTGGGGATTGAAGGGATTGGGGTAGTTTTGCTTCAAAGTGACCGGCAAGGCGGGGCTCTGTGGGGGAATAGAGCTTCCCTCGCCCACTTCGATCTGGACCGGGTGGCCATTGATCTCGGCATTGATCACAAAGTCAACGCCTGGGTTTACAAGCTTGAAAGAAATGGTATTACCTGCTATCGGGACGTCGTGCACCATGCTACATAAACCGTTTGCTTCATCCTGGCTGAAATAGGGCTGATCATCTTGAGGGGTGAGATGCACTGTGTCTATAAGGTAGGGGATATCAAGATGCAGGCTGCGCAATTCGGGCTGAAACTCAATATAGAGGCTGTCATTTATGATCTCTGCCGTGAGCTGGGTCTCGGGCAAAACGTAATCCACAGAGCTTTGCGCGGGGAATCTGAAATCCGCATTGCGCATATAGTGCAAAATCTGCTGTGCATCCATAGTCTTTACACCGTCGGTCAAATCCACATCGGCATTGATGAGCTGCCCGGCGCTCAGCTCTCCGCCCACAGTATAATCAAGCAGAGCTTCTACATCGCTGCCATCGATGCTGCCATCCTGGCTCACATCACCGATAATCGGCATGCTGATATCCCTGCCGGAGATGGTCACGTCATCGATATAGATGCCATCTGCGGATTGGTAGCGATCCGTGCGAATCCGGAATCTCAAGTGGAAGTCCCCACTCATGAAGCTGTTTAAAGCATAGAACTGATCGGTCCAATCTACTTGGTTTCCGGTGAAACTACCCAATTGGGTCCAGTCGTTGCCATCCGGCGAGCCTTCAACATAAACGAAGTCATAGCCGGATTCCAGATCCCATTTGGCTCTAAAACTAAGCACCGGATCCAGAATTCCGATCAGTGAGATCGGCTCTGTAAGACGGATGGAGCGGTTGATATTGTTGCCGTAGTTTCCATTGGGAGAATCCGTCAAAACCATGCTGCCATCTTCCTGAACGGTAGCCCAGGGTGAGGTCACTGTCCAGTCTGCGAGGCCATTCTCAAAGTCTTCATAAAAGAGGGGGTCGTCAAGCACAAATACGACATGATTATCGCTTCTGTGCCGGCGTAGTTCGATGAGCTGATTAACCGTTCCGTGTCCGTCCCGGGAAAAGCGGGCCTGATAGTCTCCTTCGATGATTCCCGGCAGATAGAAAGTGCCATCTGCTGCTGTAGTGATATTATGCTCTTCATCACCGCTGAGCAGGATATTCACATTGGGCAGAGTAAAACCTTCTCTATCACGCAGCGTCCCGTACAGAGACATAGCCAGGGCGGGTTCCAGGCTCACATCGTGGGGTACGAACCCTTGAGGAGGCACAGTGATACTGGCAGTTTGGGGTAAATGTCCCGGAGCAGAGATTTTGATCTCATAATCTCCGGGCAACAGCAATCTGTGATAGTCTCCCACCACGGGGTCGTTGCTGGTGACTCTGTCATTTCCCAGGACTGTGACAGTCCCGGGGATGGGGTTGCCCAGATTATCGGTAATCAGTCCCTTTACTCCGTTTTGAGCGTATTCGATGTAGCTCAGGATGGATTCCTGATTGTCAGCCCAATAGCTATCCAAGGTGGAAGCGGGAGGCCATTTGGTATTGCCTATCTCAGCGGTAAGCTCGATATTGCTGGTAAAGTGGTAGTTCCAATCCTGCATGGAGCCGGTGATCACATACCAGTCGGCGCCGTTTGTGATCCCCTGATCAAATTCATTGCTGTTGTACATTGGCGAATTGTGAATGGAGTAAGTAAGCGCCATATCCTGGAGCATCAGGTCATCGGGAGCTCGGGTGTAGGTGTAATCCCAAGGGTAATTCATCACCAGAGCTCCGCCATGGAAATTGATGCCGTGGACAAAGTTGTGCTGCTCACTGAAGTTCATCATGGCGATGTTTTCCTGAGCGGTGGGGTTGCCATCGGGATTTGTGACACCTGTCGGCATGGGGAAATTGCGGTTCAGATCCACTCCGGCGGCGTTGTAGCGCTGTCCAAGGGCATAGCCATCAGGGTTCATCAGAGGGGAGATCCACAGTTCCGTGTTATTCACAATAGCTGTGATGCGGGGGTCTGTGCCGTAGTCGGTCAAGAGCTGCTCAATGATCCGGAGCATCATGACATAGCCCACGGGCTCATCACCGTGAATGCTGGCGATCAGCTTGACCTCAGGTTCGGCCTCATTTACCGAGACGTTGTCTGATATCTTCACCGCATATAGAGGGCGGTTTTGGATGGAGCTACCGTATTGCACCAATTGACAGATATCTGGATATGTGGCGGCTACGTTTTGCATAAAGCTGTTGTATTCATCTATGCTGTAGTATCCGATCGTGGAATCTTTGGTGTCAGGTGTGCTATCCCGCAGGAATTCATAGTATTCACGGGAAGGATCCGGCATCCTCCGGGCATCAAGACCCTGTTGAAGAAGCAGGTCATGCTCGGCCTCGTTTCTCACAAAGGCCATGATGGTTCCGGAGCGGTGGCTAACGTTATCTATACTGATATTAAGGGAATTGATGATCTTTATATCTTCAACCAGATTCCAGCTCTGGATGCGAACCGGATAGGCCAGGGCCAGGACAATGCTGGCGGCCATTAACAAAGTAGCGAGTATCTTCTTCATAAATAACTTTCCTCTAAAGCCCTCAAAGGCAAATCTGTTTTACATCATGTCTCAATGCAATTTTGATGCCGAATCTACAAAAATGCCAGGTGGCAGCACACATGCCCGAGATTGCTTAATGCTGCTTCGTTCCCGATCTGACATGGTTCACATTCGGACATTGGCTGTACCTGGCAGATACAAAGCATCGCGGAAGCGCATTTCTGTCAATCAAAACCTCAGATTTAGATTTACAGAACTGCGCCAATTGATGTCTTTCAGGTCTTCCGAAATGGGGGCAATGCTGATCTGGAGCCAGGAGCCGTTATCAAAATCCCAATTGGCAGATGCTTCCACGCTGTATTCTTTCCAGGTTCCCCAAGTGTAGAGATTACTGAGGCTGTAGTAAAAGTCACCGATATTGTGTTTGAGAGTCAGGCTTGACTGGTGCTCGCGGTTTTTATCCTTGATCACATAGACCTCTCCAGCCTGATCTGCGTATTGATTCTCTTCGTAAGCGTAGCCGATGTCAAGCATGAATGCGGAACTGCTATTGCGCCGATAAGGGAGCCTCAACCACTTGTCATCACCGGACCGCGCGATATACGGATAACTGTCAAAGATCAGGTTATAAGCGTAGCCCACCTGACGGTAGAGCTTGTTTACCCGGTCCTTGGGGTAGTGATAGTCAGTATAATCTGCCCGGATCTGGTAAGCCTGGCGAAGCACAACCCGGTCTCCCATCAGGATGTCGATTTCCGGTGCAAAGCTGATGCTTTCCAGATGGTGATTGTTGGCAGAGAGCAGAGAATCCATATAGACATCCTCACGAATCGTGTAGAGAAACCAATTGCTCAGCCGGATATAGTCAAAAAGGTAATGCTTGAGTCCCAGTCTGAAATTGCGGTTTCTGAGGTCGTTATCCCAACGGTGCTCATTGCTGGGGAAGTGGGTACGCTGCAGATTGATGCCGAGGGAGGCAATCAGGGAATCCTGCTCTGCATATTCCCAAGAGGCAGTGCCGCTGAGTTGCCTGGTTTCCACGTGCCTGGTATTTTCGGCATAGCTAAAGTCCTTGATGGCAAGCTGGTGGCCCGCCTCTCCGCTGAGCTTGAGATTGTGGCGCAGCTCATAGTCCGCCAGCATCTGCAGCTCATTGTAAAATTCCCCGTTGTTGCGCACAGTGTTTTCACTGAGTCGGGTGCGCTTTTCGGAGTAGTTCTCACTCAGGCTCAGGGAGATCAGATCATGAGGATAATAGTCCAATCTGCTATAGATGCTGAATTGATTGCGCTTTTGAGTGTCCTGCTTTTGGTAGCTGCTGTTTTGCTTTTGGAGATCGGAATAAAGGTTGTAGATCTCATCCTGACGTTGGCTGATGGCAAAGCTATTATCCCAATATCCACCCGGGATCAGCCACATGAAGCTGGCCTGGGCAGAGGCATCCTGATACTTTTCCCAATCCATCTCCTTGCGCTCGATCCGGGCGCTCATGCCGGCGGACACAAACTCCTCATCCAGCCGATATGATGCGTGAGATAGGAGCTGCAATCCGTCGCTTTTCAGATGATTGCCCACCAGATAGCGATCCTGCTCGTTGCGGATCAAGCCGTGAGCCTCGATGCCCAGAGAAAGGCTGTCGACAGGATTCCACCAGATCTGATAACCAAGCTTACCATTCTTATTTACATAGGAATTGGGATCAAGATCGCTGGCATCGTAATATGACTCATAATTCACAGAAAGACCATGCAGCAGCCGGTATCTTTGATAGCTGATGTAACTGCCTAACATGGATCTGCGCGCGTTTTGATTAAAGTTCAGCCGCTCTTCCCAGGAGCTCTGGCCGAGGATATCCATGCTGACATCTTTGAAGGGCGTGGTCTGATAGCCGAGGCTGGATTCGAGCAGGCGGATATTGTCGCTATTGTAGAGATAAAACTCGATGCCACGGGATTGGGCGCCGAGGCTAAGGCTGAGCAATAAGATCGCTAAGCAAAATAAATTCGCTTTCACTCAGAGTCTCCGCTCTGCGGCCAAAATCAATCCTGGAGGCCAGCTCCAGCTTTGCCAGTTTTTCTTTCCCAAAGATCGGGATAAGGTTGTTTCTTAGGGTCTTTCGCCGATGCGCAAAAGCAGCGGTGATGATTTTGTAAAAGATAGCGCCGTTTCTGATCTTTGCGGGAAGCTGTCGGGGGGTCATCACGATCACGGCGGAATCCACTTTTGGCACCGGATCAAAGGATTCCCTTTTCACCTTCAGGGCGGTTATGATGTCAAAGTGAAGTCCCAGGCGCAGGGTGAGGGGCCCAAAGCTTTTGCTTCCCGGTTTGGCAGACAGACGCTCGGCCACTTCCTTTTGCAGCATCATCACAATGCGGCTGAAGCTGCTGTGATGGGTTTCGATCTGATACAAGAGGGGAGAGGTGATCTGATAGGGGATATTGGCAATCAGCTTGATGGGAAGCTCGGCCTCCTGCAATTGCTGTGGCCAATCCAGCTTGAGGATGTCGATAATCTTCAGATCCAGGCTCTCACCAAAGCGCTGCTGCAGGATGCCGACCATGCGCTTGTCCAGCTCAAAGGCTTCCAGACGGGCTCCGCGTGCCAGGATCTCCGATGTGAGTATCCCCGGTCCCGGGCCTATCTCCCAGATCCTTTCTCCGGGGTTGATCTGTCCCAAATCCGCTATATCAGAAGCAATGCCCTGATCAGACAGAAAGTGTTGCCCCAGCTCTTTGATAGCTTTCATAAAAGAAAGGGAGAGCGTTGGCTCTCCCAAACTGTTGCCGCTTAGGCTATTATCTTTTCGGCCGGCAGGCCTTTGCAGTTTTTGCAGACTTTGATAGTCTTGTCGCCAGCTTTCACTTCATAGAGAAGTTTCACGCCGGTACGGTGACAGGCAGGGCATTCTCCACGGCCTTTGTTCACCAACTTTTTGACTTCTTTTCCACGATTATTCTTTGCCATTTGGAACTCCTTATATTTTCATTCAGTTAAAGGTCATTAGACAGAAAGACAGGTTTGGCAGAGCACTGTCTTAGTCAACAGTTTTTTTCTTCAGAAGAGTTCGGCCACCAGCTCACGGGGTTCCAGACGGAATCCGGAATTCTTGCCTTCAAAGAAGTGATGCTTTCGGATCAGATGGATATTCAAGGCCGAGTAAGTGAAGCTTTTCCCGCTCTTGATATTTGTAACGGTTGTAAAGCTCTTCCGATACAATCCTTTGTGCATAAAGGGGCAGGGCAAAAAGCCTCTGACCACCTCGGTTTCCACCTCGTAGATCTCATCCACCAGGATAGGTCCTTCAAAGGAGTCAAAGCTTTGCTGCTGAAAATACTGTAGCCGGTCGGCGATTTCTTCTGCACTGATTCCGAGCTTTTCCAGGCTCATTTCATCATCGGCGATGATTTGCCGAAAATCTCTGACATCATCACCCAGGAAACCTCTTAAGGTGAGGATTCCCGCTTGCATTCTGGCCATAATTTTATTGTCGAGAGGAGTCTTTTTCATGCTTTATCACCCAAAACTGTCATAATAGATTTTATCTTCGTCCAGGCCATAGTCTTGCACCAGGGATTTGGTGACTCCGGCGATCATGCCCGGGCTGCC
>CAZWUD010000023.1:0-10989 GCA_964637055.1 uncultured Candidatus Cloacimonadota bacterium | reverse complement strand
GCCGGATCGTGCGCATGCCATCATCATCTTCGGGATAGACATAAGCTTTCAGTTTGTCAGAAAAGGTCAGCCACTGCTCTTTGCGCACCCGTTTGGCCGGCAGAAGGAGGCATTTCCAAAGATCAGTCTCCCCGGCGGGGTGAAGCAGCAGTACCTGGATCTTGACTCCGTTATCTTTGAAACCGTATAGACGGGCAGGGAATACACGGCTGTTATTTAGCACCAGCAGATCTCCGGGCTTCAGCATCTCTGTGAGGTCCCGGAACATCCTGTGCCGGATGCTTTTTTGCCCGCATTGCAAATGCATGAGGCGGGATTCATCCCTCTTTTCCGAAGGATATTGGGCAATCAGTTCCAAAGGCAGATCGTAGTGATATGCCTCTTTTTGGAGCAGGTCAGGATGCATTATCTGACTTTAAGGGGTATCTTTTCTGCGCTTCCCAGCTTTGCACTAAAGCTGCCAAAGGTGATCTTGCTCTCCAGTTTGACCGGGATTTTATATTCGTCATTGGTCAACCAGATATAGATGTTTCCGGTTTGTTTGAACACAGCTTCACCTTTGAGCTTGGGTTCTATCACCAGGCATTCCACTTCACCAAAGATTGTATCTACTTTCTCCTTGCGGTGAACTGCCACTTCTGTGGGCATATTACGACCGTCAGAGGTGATATTTACAAATACGCTTTCCCCCACTTCCAGATTCTGATTGCGCACCCAATAGAAGGCACTGAGGATGTCTTGAGAATCAATGGGCATGTCCATCTCGGAATTATTGAACCGACTCTCATTAAAAGACCATTTCTGATATGTGGTTTTACCTCTGGGATGATCATAAATGTGCACCCGATGCTGGCGATACCTTCCCTCTTGCAGGTTTTTGGCAAACTTGTAAGGCAAAAGAGACTCTTTGTCCCACCAGGACTCCACTCTGTCTCGTACGCGGAAAAATTTATCAAAGAAAGCATGAGTGCGAGCATTGGTGCTGAGATACCACACGGGAGCACCCTGGTAGACGGATGTGCGGGCTTCCAGAGTGGCCTCACCAGCGCTGATGAAACCGTATTTAATGGTGAATGTTAGCTTTTCACCATCCATAAATGATTGGGCATTGAGAGCTGCTACAATCAGCAATATCATTATCAGTATTGTTCTTTTCATTATTTTCCTCCGCTTAGGAAGATTTCCTCGCCGCAGATGGTTCTGACATCTGCAGATATCAGAAAATCCGCCACTTGTTTGATCTCTAACCTGGAGACCAGTTTTTCGGCAGCAGAATCTGCCAGATGTTTAGCAAAATAGGCTTTGCGAAATTCCAGATAAGAACCGCTAAAATCTTCTTCCAGGGCGGTATCGACAGGTCCTGGAGCAATGCAATTTACCAGCACGTTATGCCTAGCGTTTTCCAGGGCTGCGCTTTTGGCAAGATTGGCAATTGCAGCTTTGGATGCCGAATAGGCAGAGCCATTTGCCAGTCCGCTGCGTGTGATGTCGGAGCTAAACAGCACAACCCTGCCAAAACTGAGACTGCGCATTTTCGGCAAGACAAGGCGCAAGATATTATATGCGGGCAGGAAGTTGTCATCAAAGACTCTCTTGAATATCTCGGGATCTGTATCGGCCACAGCTTTGGCTTGTTCATCACGGACAGCCGCACAGTGGATCAGGGTGCCGATCTCTTCACTCTGCTTTGAGATAAGAGCCTCCAAAGCGGCGTAATCTCTGAGATCAACGGCATATTTAGGAGAGCCCAGGGTGGCAATACGCTTGTCATTATGATGATAAAATAGCACAAGGGAACGACCCTCGGATTCGTATTGTCGGGCAAGAAAGCTGCCAATCTGTGAATTGGCTCCGGTAATCAAGATCTTTTTCATAGGGTTTTCACCTTGTCGATAATGAGGTGGGCAAGGTCAAACTTGCTTCCCTCTAAAAAAAGCGGTTCATTGTCCCCGGAAAGCAGGCTGATGCTGTTTGTATCCTTACCCGCGTTGCTCAGGTGGTTGCAGATGATGAGGTCCAGGTTTTTCTTCTTCATTTTTCCTCTTGCGTTTTCAATGATATTCTCGGTCTCGGCCGCAAAGCCGATCAATTTCTGATTCTGCCCTTTTGCCTTGCCCAAATCGTATAGGATATCCGGTGTAGCTACGAGCTCCAGGTGAAGTGACCCACCCTTTTTGATCTTGTCTTTGGCTTGCACGACGGGTTTGTAATCCGAGACGGCAGCGCATTTGATGATCCAATCCACCTCTATAGACCGGGTCATAACCTCTCTGTGCATCTCATCCACCGTTTCGGCTTTAATAGCATTTTCCAGATAGTATGGGATCTCCTGGCTTACATAGCCATAGATCAGGCTCACGTCTGCTCCGCGCAAAGCAAGGGCTCTGGTCAGAGCGATACCCATCTTGCCTGAGGATCGGTTTGTGATCATCCGCATGGGGTCGATGCATTCCACGGTAGCTCCGGCAGTAACCATCACCCTCTTGCCCAGCAGATCCCTGCCGTATGACAGGTATGTGCTGATGGCATAGAGGATCTCTTGATTGGGGGGATACTTCCCTTTGCCTTCATAAGCACAGGCTAAAAGTCCGGTCTGAGGCTCCAGGATATGATGTCCCCTATCTCTGAGGACTGCCAGATTAGCCTGAGTGGCGGGGTTCTGATACATGTTCACATTCATTGCCGGCACCCAGAGGATTGGTTTACGATGGGCCAGCAAGGTGGCAGTCAAGAGTTCATCGGCCATGCCGTGCGCCGCTTTTGCCAGAGTATTGGCCGTTGCGGGTGCCACCACGATCAGGTCTGCCCAGTCCGCCAGACTGATATGCGGAATGGGATCCGGATCTGTCCACAATGAATCATGCACAGAGCCGTGGGTGATGGCCGCAAAATTGATCGGGCTGACAAAGCGCCGGGCATCTTCCGTGAGAATCGTCTGGATGCTGTGGCCTGCCTTGTAAAGCCTGCTGGCCAGATCGATAGCCTTATAGGCCGCAATCCCGCCGGTCACGCATAGCAGTATCTTTGCCTTGTTTTGCATCTCAGAACCTCACCGATAGCTTGAGTAACGGATTGTCATTGACCATATCCACAGAGAGCTGGGCACGCCTGTCCTGTGAATGATAGCGTAATACATCTATCCCGCTCACCAGATGGTTGAGGATCACCATCCCCACCACCAATTTCCCGTATGATTCAAGATCCAGCGAATCGTTACGCATCCGATTATACTCAGAGCGGTTGTCACCGGCATCCCAGCTCCAGTAGCGGTCTTCACCATAGGCATGATTATCAATGTAGATCTGCTGAGCCACCGGGTCATCCGGATGCAGAAACTGCGCGTCGTGTCTGACGGTGGCATTGTAACCCCGGGCATCAAATCCGCTGCTATCATACTTGCCGAGGTTTTTAAAAAACTCTGCATCGTAATCTGAGGGGTTGATATGCGCATATTTCAGAGCATAGACATAGGATTCTTCCAGCAAAAGGTCAGATTCGTTGGCCAGATAGTATGAAGTCCCAAACAGCGCCGCCTCGGCAGCCAGCATCAGATAGCCATAATCGCGGCCGCTGCGAACTTGGGAAAAGCCGGGCACGGCAAGGGATAAGAGGAAGTCCTTCCCCTGTGCCCACAAGCCGTTTAGAGACAGCAGACAAAGCAAAAGGATCAAGATCTGTTTAAAGCGCATTTTAAAACCTCAGCTCGCAATTCAGCATCATCCCGTCCAGCCCGGATGGCACTGCATAAAGATGTGTATTTTTGCTCATGATAGCAGTATCAATCATGCTAATTGCCCGGTTGAGCAACATCACTCCCAGGGCAAGATTGTGATTGATCTTGGTTTTTTGGTGTTTCCGGCGCATATCCTTATAGGTTTTCCAATGCATGGGAGATTGCCATTCCCAGCTTTCATCACCGGTATATGTATTGGCCTCCATATAAGCAAGATAGGCCTGTTCGTCATTGTGATAGATGATGAAGTAGTTGCGCGCCATCATATCCTGAAAGTCGTTAAACTCCTCGCTGCTGATATATTCCTGGATCACTTGATAATGTTCTTGGGGCATCTGTCTGGGGACCCCCCCGTAGTGCAGTGCATAGTTTTTGTAGGCATCCCTTTGCAGATTCATATCCTGATTTGTCTTGAAAAAAGAGTAGCCCGCCACTATCTCAGATGCCAGCAGGGCTAAGCCCCGATTGGTCTTTCCCAAAGCGAGCTCACCGCTTCCCGGCAGCAGGGCACTCATCCCCACATAGGCCAGGCGAGACTGTGCCGGCAGGCCTGTGCTCATCAACAAGGCCAAAATCAGCAAGATCAGTGAGTGCCTCAGGGACTTGGCTCTGTGCATCAGAACTTCCAACCAAAGCCCAGAGAAGGGGTAACAAAGCCATCACGCAGATCGGTATAATAGTGCATCTTCAGCCCCGAATCAGCAATAGCTCCCCGATTGACATTACGGGTCACCCGGACGGCATCCAAACTTGAACCAATGTGGTTAAGTGCAAGCCCAAATGTAAAGAGATGGGCTTTGAAGTATTCATCTTTGGAAGCGTTGCGCATCTGGACATACTTTTTGCGCATGCTACTGGAAGCATGGGTATTATTTTCGATAGGTATGTTTTGTGGGTCTCCCCAAAGCCGGTAATTACCGCGCCAGATCCATTCCGGATCAGGCGGATCTGTATCGTGCCCACCCGGATACCAGATGGGATTGGCATCCGCGCCGTGTTCATCGGTTGCAAAGACATAATACCAGTCTGCCCAACCGAATACATATTGAGAATACTTGCCTATATCTTCATAAAAATGCTGTGTGTTCTCATCCTCAAGGCGGAAGTAGGTAGTATTGTAGATATCCACCGTGTTCAGGTCCTTCAGGATGCTCTCCACCCGGCGCTGACGATCCCGATCATAACGAGTTGTCTGAATCTCGGTGCCATCACCCAATGTATAGGTGATTATTTCCTGATTCGCATAGCGCTCATAGTCTTTTGTCTTATCGTCGCCCTTTTTTTGAAAGACCAGAATTCCGGCGATCATACCTATCTCAATCACAGGGAAGATGTATGTGGTGAGGGCAGATTTATCTGCGTAAAACTGACCTGCACCGGGAACCAGGGCAGACATCAGCATGGCCAGGCGCGCATTCTTTTGCTCATAGTGTACCTTGATGAATTCAGAATCAAGCGGATCTTCCTGAGGAGAATCGCCATCTTCCCAAAGCCAGTCATCTGTTCCCTGCGCCGCCAGGCCGCAGAGGATCAACAGCGTCATGATGGTCAACAATACTTTCTTCATAAAAAAACCTACCTTTACTTTTCTACCGCAAATCTAACAGTCTTACTTGCACAATCAGTTTTGATGTGAACGATATACACTCCCGAGCTAAAGCGGGCAGAATCCAGCACCAAATCCTCAATCCTGCAGTCAGTATTCCATGTCTTGCTATATATTCTTTTACCTGCCACGTCATAGATCGAAACCTGTGTGGGAGGCCAGCCTCCGATAATCCTCAGCCTGAAAAGTCCGGATTTTACAGGATTTGGGAAAACGTATGCATTCACCGGCCCCGGAGAAGGCATGCTATTTCCCAGGTCATCGGGAATCTTGACGGCTCCGGATAAGCCATTACGATAGCCGTTCCAGAGGATGGGATCTTCATCCGCTGACACAGAGTGAATATAGATGCGGCTGCCGGATGCATAGTTTTGGGTGTAATACCACCAGAGCTGGGATGTATCTTCATTGAAATACAGATAATCACTCTGAGCGCTGTGACCGGATTGGGCTTCTGAGGTATATGTCAATGAATACTCTGGCCTGGGCTCGCCATTGGTCTTTAGAGCCAGATATCCCTGACCTTCTACTGGCAGACACAGTATCTGCTCATCCTGAAAGATCATGCCTTTAGGATGTGCGTGATGCTCGATAATGATCTGATCCAGATAACGTGGAAAGCCTTTTTTTATATAGCCGTTGTACCCCAGCAAATAGGCCATGTCACCCAGCCCGAAAAAGATATTAACGCCACTATCATCCATGACATAACCACCGATCTGAGAGGGCAAAAAACCGGTCTCATTTGTGAAGATCTCGCGCAGGCCACCCTCGTAATATCTATACAGATTGCCGGCATCGGACATCAGGTAGATATAAAACCATTCGCCATAAGGGACCAGCATCGGCTCATAATCACCAAAAGCCTCAGGCAGAGACAGGGTGTCCTTGATACTGAGATCAAGCGGATCGAGCAAGAGAAATTCTCGCTCTCTGAGGGCCAGAACATATTCGTCCAAAGCGGCGATAGTCTTGATCGAAGAGATGTCCGCAATTGCGGCAATGTCAAAATCCTGGATGCGGTATATCTCTTCTGCTGTATGCACATAGACATTTTCTCCCAGAGCCAGAGGAGCAGCCAGATCTTCCGAAAAGCTGATCAGATGGCTGGTCAGGGAGATATTTGCATAGTCCAGAAAATAGAGTTTTGACCCCTTGACGGCCACCAGTTCCATATATCCGTCTTGATTGGAATCCACCGAGATCATGGGATAGTCAAAGGCAAGTTCCGGCAAGGCGCTGGGGCCCATCAGATCCAGCCAATCGCCGTCACTTTCGGTGAGCAGCCTCATTTCCCCGGCTCCATAAAAGGGCAGGGAGAGATCGCTATAATTCGTATTGATAGGCACAGCAGGCCACATATATTGCGGAGATTGTTCAGAATAAAGCTCATCAAATATGCCAGCTTTCAAGGTGAAGTTCATCACCGCGGCAGGATCCGAGATCTCGTCCATAAAGAAGACGCCTCCCAGTCCGTTCCAGGCTGTCATTGCCGGCTTTGTATGAGCGCTGAGAGTGGGACGCCAGGGCTCCAGTGACCAGTTTACAAAAGAACCGTTTCCGTCCAAAAGCGGCTTTCGCGCGTGAAAGTATTCATAGGGAGTTCCGGTCCAATATGATGAATAGACCTCCCCCAGATCCCGCAGTCCGTCAGCTTCCAGCACGCTCACTCCGGGGCGATTAAAGTTTGTATTCACGCTGTTGTTTTCAAAGTTTGACCAAAAAGTTCCGTCCGAAAGAACCGTGCCTTCATCAAAGATCAGCTTTTCATCCACATGCCAGACCAGGATTCCTCCGCCAACTGCTGAGTTGTCCGCTTTTAGGAACGAAGGTAAAAGATAGTCATATTCATAGCTGGGGTCGTTTTGATCAGAACCAAGAGCTGTGGGGTAAAGCACCACCCTTTGGTCCAGTGTGCTAAAGACAGCGGTGCCGCCATCGCCATCCGGATCCACGCTTCGGTTTTCGATCAAAAAGTATTCATCCGGGGCGATCGGAAAGCGAATAATATTCGGATTCAATACACCGCTTTGCATCATACTGCTGGCTGCCAGTTCGATCGTGGTATTAGGCTGCAAATCTGTCACATCTGTCATCAATCCACGCGCTCTGAAATCGTCCTCAAAGAGCAGGGCTCTGGAAAAAGCACCCGGCAGAGAGGGCAAGACACCCTGCACATAGACCAGGTCTCCACCCGGCAGCTCATCCAACATCACCCCGGATCCGCCGCTATCCATGATGTCAAACATGCCCACCATCGGATAGAAATTTCTCACATTGTAGAGATCAACGAGCCCCAAAGAATGGCCAAACTCATGGAATAGCACGGAATTGAGGGCACCGTAACCGGTATGTATCGTATCCCCTCCATCTTCCGTCGTCTGAAAATCCTGTGAGATAGTGGCCGGCACGTTGCAGGCATGGTAGATCTCGGTCTGTCCGCCATCCACCACCGCTTGCTTGCCATCCCCCACTCTGATAAAGAATGAGGGAATGTCCGAAGGGCTGTCCCCAAAGATATCGTGTTGCCAGTCCGATCCGGCGTGGATGATCATATAGTGCGCATAGGAGGAGAAATCGATCTCGGGATCTTCCTGATCAGCCGTCTCAAAAGCCAGCTTGAAGTATTCCTCCATTTTGCTCACAAATTCTCCTGAACTGGCTTCAGGAGGATTGTAATATGACATTTTTTCAGGCAGAGTATATGCGGGCTTGTCTTTGGGCCACACATCATATTCCAGATCGTAAGATCCGACAGATGCGGCCAGATAGTAATAGCGCATTGCCTCCAGATTTGCCTCAAAATACTCGCGGTCATGAGGTGGAGCGCCGATGGAATACAGATAATCCGGGTCTGGCTCCAGTTCAAATTTCCCGTTTCCCGTGCTCAAGGGATCGTCTTCGATCTCCTCGGCAAAATCCACTAATATGACCAGAAGCTTCTCATAGTCACCCTTTGAGGCCAGGGGCTTCTGTCCAGGTTTGGACTGTCTCAGCAGCCGGGTGTGGGGATGAATGCGGGGCAAGGGCGTGCTGTCAGCGGGTCTCAGCAGCATCTTTTGGGCAAAGATCTGCACAGAGCACAGCGCAAACAGCGATATCAAAACAATCTTCAAGGCTAGCCTGCTGAGGCGTGCCCTTGGGATCTGATGCGGATCTTCTATCTTCATTTCAAATCACTCGGAAGCAGATCGCCGGACCTGCTTCCGAATTCCTTTTTAGACTCATTAATATTCAAAGCCGATAGAGAAAACCTTGTTAAAGTCGGTCATTTCTCCGGCAGGAACCATTGAGAAATCGGCTGAGAGCTTATATCTTTCACTGAATTCGTAATTGATGCCGACGCCAAAGCTGGGACCGGTGATTTCTCCTGCTTGATCTGAGAAATATCCGCCTCTGAGGGCGATCAATTGCAGATAAGTGTATTCTGCGCCTACTCCGAATATGGTTTCATCCATATATTCCCAGCCCGTGTAGAAGCGCTTAAACAGCGGGTCGTCATTGGCCAGGATCTTGCTGGCTTCCGCCGAAAGGATAAGACTGTTCAAAGGATTCTCAAAAACCTGATAAGCAGCACCCAGACGCACCGTCATGGGAGAAGGATCTGCTTGTGCCTGATCCACATAAGTGATGTCCGGTCCAAAGTTTTGCAGCACCAGAGCCAGATCCAGGCCTTTGATATCGGCAAGGTCGAGCAACTTTGCGCCGATGTCAAAGCCAAAACTAAAGGCTTTGCCTTCGTTATCGGTAAATCCAGTGGCCGGGGCCAGGTTACTATAGATCAATTTGAAATTTGCCCCCACACCGAGTTTTTCCGGCATCACATCGTAGGAGTAACCCACAGCGCCGGCTATTTCAAAGGTGTGAAAGGTTCCCTGGTCCAGACCGCTTGTATTAGTCTGATCCTGAGTACCGGCATCAAGGAGCACGATATGCGCATTGAGATTGCCGATGCCATCAAAGTATTGATTCCAGCCCAGGTATTCGTAAAACATATCATCCAGGCCGGAACCTTGTAGCCATGGAATATGATTCAGTCCAAGCTGACCTTTACGGTTAAAAGCGGTAGCACCTGGATTCCACCACATGGCAAAAGCATCATCTGCGACAGCAGAGTAAGCGCGCCCCATACCGTTGGCACGGGCACCAGGCTCAAAGGTGAGGAAGAGTAATGAGCCTTGTGATAAGGCTGCCAGGGGGGCAACTGCGATGAGCATAAGGCAGAAGCTGATTGTTATTCGTCTGAGGGACATTTATACCTCCACAGGTTCTGGGTTCATAATTGATGTCAACAGGGCTGAGGAAAGATCCCTGTGCAAAAAGGATATGATTCGTGGCTTCACAGAAAACACGCTAAAATAGTTGCAAAGCACGAATCGCCAATTACTCATAGAATATTGCAGGATAGCAATTTCGCCAAAGGTCTCCTTTAAATCTATGGTGCCGAAGGCCGGAATCGAACCGGCACGGGCTATAAGCCCGGTGGATTTTGAGTCCACTGCGTCTACCAATTTCACCACTTCGGCACATGTATGTTTCAAAACTCTGAAATCCTTTTCTTTGTCAAGCAAAAACTAGTATTTGGACTCAGCCTCAATCAGCTCTGCCAGTTTATTTGCAGCACCGTCAAGAGCTTCCTTGGGAGTGGCCTCACCTCGCATGGCTTTTTCCAAATAGTGTTTCAATTCCGGTCTGGCTTTAAACCAGGCAGAGGTCTGAGGCTCATATACTGCGTTTTCCAATTGATCGTATATCCCCTGAAACTGAGGATGCTTCTTCAAAAAATCCTTGATCACATCGCTTTCCATAGCGCTGCGCCGGACTGGCATATAGTTTGTCTCCACACTCCAGCGGGCTGTCTGTGCGGTATCGGTAAACCACTTGATAAACTCCCAGGAAGCCCGTTCCCGCTCTTTATCTCCGGATTTAAAGATCACGATATTGGTTCCGGAAATAGCGCTCTTATTCGTTTTATATGTGGGCAGTGGAGCATAGCCGATATTGAAATTGATGGGTTGTTGCCGCATATGCGTGATGGATACGCTGGATCCCTCATAGATCGGCACCACTCCGGCCAGAAAGTCATTCTGGCCGTCGTAACCGCTCACCAGATAGACACTTTTGTCTTTGTAGATCAAGTCCGTAACGTAGCTCAGAGCTTCCACTCCCTCTTTCCGGTTAAAAGCGGGATCGCCGTTATCGTCCAGAAGACTGCCGCCTGCCTGGTGCAGAAGGTTGATAAACTGCCATTCATTCACGTTAAAATTTGTGCCCCACCGGTCGATATCGCCATCACCGTCAGTGTCACCTGTCATCTCTTTGGCCAGTTTGCGAAATTCACCCCAGGTCTCGGGAAAGTAGTTCGGATCCATTCCGTTACGGTAAAACTCGTCCTTATTATAAAAATAGGCTCTGACGCTTTTATTGAAGGGCAATGAATAGAGAGTATCATTGAAAGTATTGGAATTCCTAAATACCGGATAGATATCCATGAGATCTTCTTCGCCAAAGTCTTCGTCCTCGGCGATAAAATCCTCCAGATGGCACAAAACACCGGATTCGATGTATTTGGCAGCCCAGCTCTCAAAGACCTGAGCGATATCCGGCTGCTTTTTGGCCTGAATCGAAGCCATCAGCTTCTGGGACAGCG
>CAZWUD010000022.1:0-10989 GCA_964637055.1 uncultured Candidatus Cloacimonadota bacterium | reverse complement strand
GATGATCCTCAGCTTCGGCATTTTGCTCACGGGAATCTTCCCCTATATTGCTTTGCGCTTTGTGAAACCCCTCTTAGGCTGGCTGAATCTGGACATGCAGCTTTTTGCCAATCTTCAGCGGCTCAGCTTGCGGGTAACCTTTATTTATATAGTGATGATCGGCTTGTTTGCAGTATTCTACATACTCCGCCGCATTTTCGTCAAAGAAAAGAGCGGAGCTACCTGGGCTTGCGCATACCCCAAAGTGAACACCCGAATGCAATCCAGCTCCATCACCTTCGCACAACATCTGGCCTATTTTTTGAAACCATTTATGCTAAAGAAAAGTTCTCCAAAAAGCTCAAAAATTACATTCCCCGAAACAGTGGAATATACCGAAGAGCATCCGGACGCCGTCTGGGACCTGGTAGTGCGCCCGGTAAGCCGCTTTGTTTCAAATTTCCTTTTACGATTCTCCGGAATTCATAGTGGAAAAACCAATAGTTACATCGCCTGGTTGCTGGCCTTCCTGGTCTTGATGCTGATTTGGATAGTGGGGTTCAGATGATAAACCTGATCTTTTTTTTGATCTTCCCTCTGCTGATTTTGGGAATCGTGCACAAGGTTAAGGCCATCATGGTGGGACGCGTTGGCAAAAGCGTATTCCAGAACTGTAGGGACTTCATTAAGCTTTTGCAAAAGGATGAGGTGATCAGCCATCACGCGACCGTCATCACCCGTATCGCACCGGTTTTGGCAATGGCTGCCACCATCACCGCCGCACTCTTTGTGCCCTTCATCCATAGCAAGGCCATCTTCAGCTTCACCGGAGATTACATCCTGGTGATCTACCTGCTCAGCCTCGCAAAGGGAGTGATGGTTTTGGCGGCTATGGATAGTGGAAGCAGTTTTCAGGGCATGGGCACCAGCCGCGAGCTCAGCTTTACCGCCTTTCTAGAGCCCGCTTTCTTCCTGATCATCGCTGCCATCATCTTCAGCACCGGCTCCGGCAGCATCTCGGAACTATTTACCAGCCAAAGCGTAGTTTACACGCGAAGCTGGGATGTGTTTGCCAGTCTGTCCATCGCGGTGGCGCTATACATCATGATGCTGGTGGAAGGATGCCGAGTGCCTTTTGACGACCCTGCCACACATCTGGAACTGACCATGATTCACGAAGTCATGGTTCTGGATTTCAGCGGTTTCAGCCTTGCCATTATTCATTACACGGCTGCCTTGAAGGTCTTTATCTATGCTTCGCTGATCTCGCACCTGATACTTCCCACCGGTGCTTCGATCTGGCTTTACCTTTTTTCCATGTTGTTTATTTACACATTTACCGGTGTGATGGAATCGCTGATTGCCCGCTTCCGGATGAACCGTAATCTGGAATTGGTGCTGGTTCCACTGTGCATCGCTGTACTTACTCTGGCAGTACTGTTCGCCAATAATCTGGGAGCCTGGTAATGATGGAAATTCTGATAGTTCTATTTGGTCTCAGCTTGCTTTGGGCTTCTGTGACAAACATGCTGGGAACCGTGATCAAGATCCTGGCAATCCAAGGGGTTCTTCTCTTTGCTATCACTCTTTTGAAAACCACTCAACTGAATTGGATCGGCTTTAGTTTGATTGCCGTCGAAACCCTGATCTTCAAAGCGATTCTGATCCCCTGGTTCATCAATGACACCGTCAAACACAATCAGAGCCGCAGGGAAGTGGAAGCCTCGGTGTCAAACTTCTTTTCTCTGGCTTTGATGAGCCTGATCTTTGTGCTCAGCTTTGCCCTGGCTGCCTCTGCTCCGGTTGGCTCCCTGAAGGTCTTCCGTCTGGAGTTTGGCATCGCTTTTGCCACCATTCTAAAAGGGCTCTTCATCATTATTGCAAACAAAAAACTCATCACCCACCTCATGGGCTACCTGATCATGGAAAATGGTATTTTCTTGCTCTCCCTCTCCGCAGGAACGAAGCTTCCATACATTGTAAGCTTGGGCGTTTCTCTGGATTTGATACTTTCTGTGCTGATTGCTGTGCTTTTTATCAAGCGCATCCGCAGTACCTTTGATGATTGTGACAGTCCAAACTCACTGAGGGAGGAATGATGTCTGCCATCATCCTTTTTGCCCTCCCCGTGCTGGTCATTTTGCTAAGCTTGCTGATCGATTCCCGCCGCAAGATCGATCTTCTGGTCTTGCTGCACGCCTTACTACACGCCGGACTGGGACTCCACTACTTTGTGAATCGCGGAAGCCTGGTGCACATTGACGATCTGGGGCTCTTGACATTCTTGATTTTATCAGTCCTATACGCTGCTGTCGCTTTTTACAGATTGGGGACCAGCGACGAACACACTATAAAGGAATATAGACTCCACAGCATCTTTTTGATCATCTTTGTAATGGCCATGGATGCTACAATGATGGCCAAAGACCTGGGACTGATCTGGATATTTGTGGAAGCCACCACCATCGCCTCCGCTTTACTGGTAAATTATTCAAACCGTAAGAGTTCCCTGGAGGCTGCCTGGAAGTATTTATTTATCTGCAGTGTGGGAATTGCGCTTGCTTTTGTGGGAATCCTGCTGCTGGTAATAGCTCAGCCCGAAAACCCCACTCTCTTGATTTCTGAAATCAATCTGGCCACCATATCGCCATTCTGGCTCAAGATCTCTTTTGTCTTTATCCTGATCGGTTTCGGCACCAAAATGGGGCTTGCGCCACTGCATTTCTGGCTGCCGGATGCCTACTCCGAAGCCCCCGCTCCGATCTCTGCCCTGCTTTCCGGAGCTTTGCTCAATGTGGTTCTGATGCCTGTTCTCAGGATGGATAAACTGATGCGCAGCAGCGGAATGGGCGATATCGCTCAAGAGATGTACTTGGTGATGGGTTTCCTTTCCGTGTTTATTGCAGCCGTGTTTATGCTGAAAACCAAGGACTTCAAAAGAATCCTGGCCTATTCTTCCATCGAAAACATAGGCATCATCATGATCGCCTTCGGTGCCGGTGGCATCGCCATCAAGGCCGGATATCTGCATATTTTGGGTAATTCACTCATCAAAGCAGCTTTCTTCCTTACCGCTGGCAATGCGCTTCACATTTATCGGAATAAGAACTATGAAAACCTGGGTGGACTTCTGAAGATCAACCCCGCCAGCGGATGGCTTTGGTTGATAAGTGTCGCGATGATCGTCGGCCTGCCGCCTTCTCCGCTTTTTACCAGCAAGTTCTTGATTGCCACCGCCTTGCTCAAGAACGGCGCATATCTGCAATTTGCGCTGTTAATGCTGCTTTTGGCAGTGGTCTCATGGGCGATATTTGATGTTGCCCTAAAAATCTGCCTGGGCGATAGTGAACGCAGAGTCAGCCTGAGCAAATGGCTCTACCTTTCACCCGCCATACTGCTGATCATCGCCTCAGTTCTGGGTGTCCTGCTGCCGGCTCTCTATTAGCAGAGCAGCAGAAAGATTGCTCTTTTTACGAGCCATCCCCGCTTTTCTGCGGCGGCATCAGCACAGTTTTATCCAGAGATCATCCCACGATCCTCGTATGGCCGGAGGATGATCGTGGCTTAAACCCGATTTGATTCCGGCTCATGAAGATGCCCGTCAATTGCCCTTGAGAGCCTGGCTTTCCGAGAAGCTATTTTGCAAAAGCATGACCTTAGCCACCCGGATATCTCCTGATGAATAGATGCGCCGAGGGAAAATAATTGACAAGAAAGCTGAGTTTCTGAGCCTTGGCTAAAAGATAAATTGAATACCATGGAGGTAAGATGAGTTACCGAGTTCTCGGGATCAATCCCGGCTCTACATCAACTAAAATTGCGGTTTATGAAGACGACAAAGCCCTCTTTGAAAAGACTCTGAGGCATGACCCGGCTGAGCTGGAGCCCTTTGGCGGCATTATTGAGCAGCATGACTTTCGCAAAGGCTTGGTAATGGAGGCCATGAAAGAAAACAATGTGGACCCCCAAAGCCTGAATGCCGTTGTAGGCAGAGGCGGCTTGCTGCGTGCAGTTTCCGGCGGAACGATGAAGATCTGCCCGGCTCTGCTCAAAGACCTGCAAGACCCCGCACTCTGGGGCAGGATTCACGCTTCAAATCTGGGAGCTTTCATCGCCAATGCGATCACTGAAGAGCTAAATATCCCCGGCTTCATAGTTGATCCGGTGGTTGTGGACGAGTTTGATGAGATTGCCAGGATCTCCGGCATCCCGGAAATTAAGCGCCAGAGTCTCTTTCATGCGCTGAACATCCGCTATATCGCGCGTTTGATGGCCAGTGAACTGGGCAAGGACATTACTCAGGTCAACCTCATCGGCGTGCACATGGGTGGCGGAATCTCTGTGGCGGCAATCAAAGAAGGTCGTGTGGTGGACGTGAATAACGCACTTTTGGGCATGGGACCTTTTTCTCCTCAAAGAGCTGGCGCTCTGCCCATCGGGGATTTGATCAATATGTGCTACAGTGGAAAATATACGCAGAAAGAGCTAAATACATATCTCACCAAGACAGCCGGTCTGATGGCCTATCTGGGCACAGACAACGGCATCGAGGTGGACAAGCGCATCCGGGAAGGTGACCATAAAGCGAAACTCATCCTGGAAGCCATGTGTTATCAGGTTGCCAAAGAGATCGGCGCTTCGGCTGCCGTGCTAAGTGGCAAAGTTGATGGCATCTTCCTTTCCGGCGGTTTGGTCTACAACGCCAATATCGTCGAGCAGCTCAAAAACCGCTGCTCCTTTATCGCCGACATATACCTCTATCCCGGCGAAAAAGAGATGGAAGCCCTCTGCCAGGGCGGAATCCGGGTGCTGAAAGGCCTGGAAGAAGCTATGGACTACCCCTATCAATAAAGAGCCTGTAAAAGCGATAAGATCCGGGCAGCAGACAGTCTGTCCGGATCTCTTTTACTCATGAACAAACGCCTCTTAATTTTATCCTTGCTCACGATCTGCCTGATGGGCTTACTCTATGCAGAGGACTGGACCGTATTGGTCTATATGGCTGCGGATAATGACCTTGAGGCCTATGCCCTGCAAGACATCAGCCAGATGGAGGAGGCCGCTCAACCGGAAGGGCTGAAGCTGGTGGTGCAAGTGGACATCCCAGAGCAGGGCGCCAAGCGCTATCTGATCAGGGAAAATCCGGCTGCCGGGATCAATTCAAGGGTTTTGCAAAATCTGGGTGAGCTTGACAGTGGCGATCCTGATAGTCTGAAAGACTTTATCCTCTGGGGTTTTGACCGCTATCCCGCAGAGCGGAAAATGCTGGTGATCTGGTCTCATGCGGACAGTTGGTACAAAAGTTCCAAATACATCGCCCCTGATTTGACCAGCGAATCTGTGATCGGAGTGGCAAATGGCGAGCTGCTATCCGCCTTGCGAGGGACGCCGCATCTGGATATCCTGCTCTATGATGCCTGCAGTATGCAGAGTATTGAGATTCTCTATGAACTCAGAGAGCAGGCAGATATCATCATCGGTTCTGCAGATCAAGTTCCGGTGAATGGCTTTCCCTACGCCGCCATGATTCCCCTTTTCACCGGGGATCCGGAGCCCGTGGCTGCCGCTATTCCTCAGCTTTATACAGACTCCTATCTACCCGGAACGCCAAACAACCCATCAATGGGCTATTATCGCACGACTTGCTCTGCGGTCAAAACTGCTGAGCTGGAAGATTTTTACCAGGCATTTGGAGCTTTTTCGGAACTTATCTGGCCGCAGGCGGAGAGCATGGCCCCCATCCGGAAAGATCTCTTTGAGATGAATTCCGGCTATGCTGATGTGGATATCAGGCAATTTCTGACCCGTCTGGATGAAGCGGGATTGATTGACATTTCAGCGCTTTTAAGCCGACTGGATGATATGATTCTGGGCTCTTCATACACTCTGCCCTGGGTGGAGACGGATCTGTGCAGCATCGCCCTCTGGTATCCCGATGTCAGGATCAATCTGGATTGGGCCTGGAAAGTCTATATCAAGCTCGCTTTTCCAAAAAACGGCTGGCTTAGCGCTCTCAATCAAGCCCTGGGTGCTGATCTCACAGCCCCGGAAATGCCACAACTCAGCACGCAATATCAGCGCTTTGGCAATCTCTGGCTGGATGTTCAGGCTCCTGCAGATATTGACTCCCTGTATTACCGTCTGGAAAGTGATCACGCCTCCTTTGATATCTTTCCCGCGGCCTATGCTTCAGCGTTTGAGCTCAGCTTCCCTATCGATGGAGACGGCAGCTACCGGCTCTATGCGATTGACCGCTCTGCAAACAGATCTGAAGCACTGACCGGTAACTACAGCTATGAGGCACCCCAAAAGGACATGCTTATCCGCCCCAACCCCATCAGGGACACACGCCTGGCCTATCTGGAGTGGTATCCTCTGGAAAACAAAAGCGAATCTGTCAATGTCACTCTCTACAACCTCAAGGGACAGAATGTATTAAGCAAGAAATTGCAGTCTGCCGGTGGATATGGTATTTTGAAACTTGATGAAATCCCCGGCTTCTCGGATCTGGCACTGGGAGTCTATATTCTGGAGCTCAAGACTCCGGCTGGAAAAATGAGAAAAAAGATGACTATCCTGAACTGAAGCAGGCACTTGGATGCCATGTGGATAAGCTGTGGATAAGTTTTGTGGAACGTTTTCAACAATGCAAATGAACATTATATATCAATGACTTAGCTATTCTGATTTATCCACGGGGATAAGTGGATAAGTCGGTAGTTAACTGGATATCAAGGAGCTATGCCATGAGTCAAAATCAGTCGATGAGCAAAGCCAAAATCAGTGAGCTGGCCAAGCTAAAACAGAAGAAATTCAGGTTAGAAAAAAACTTGGTGGTGCTGGAAGGGCATCGCCTTCTTAGTCAATTGTCAGATTACGGTATCAAACCGCTTGAGCTTTTCTATCAGAAGGAGCGCCCCACACTCTGGCCCCGGATTCCGGCAAATCAGCTAACGGCTTTGCAATTTTCGAGAATATGCCAAACTGAGCATCCCGCTGATCTGGCTGCCCTCTTCAGGCTCCCTGCCTCACGTAAGATTAAATTTCATCGGGCGCTCTATCTGGATCAAATCTCGGATCCCGGCAATCTGGGCACGATCTTCCGCACTGCCGCCGCTTTTGGCGTGGATTGCATCCTGCTTTCGGAAGACTCTTGCGAAATCTCCAATCCCAAGGTCATCCGTGCTTCTTTGGGAGCGGTCTATCAGGTTCCCTTTTGCCACCTGAAGATCGATGAACTCATGGTCCAAAAAGCAGCCCTGATCGCTATCGACATGGCGGGGGAAAAGACTCTGGGCCAATACATTCCATCGGATGAGGCAGAGATCTATGTCCTGGGCAGTGAAGCGCATGGGATTGATCCCGCACTATTGGAGCATATTGATCAGCGGCTTCGCATCCCGATGAGAGGCAAGATGGAATCCCTGAATCTGGCCATCAGTGCCGCGATTGTTTGCTATGAGATCTGGGGCGGCAAATAGAGATTTTCCCTGATAATGCAAAAAACCGGACCTTCACGATCCGGTTTTTAATCTATATTATAAGCTGTATCAGGCTTTCAAGGCTTTGATCGTATCCTTGCAGAGGGCGTCACTCTTCTCTTGTGAATCGCTCTCGACATAGATCCTGATGATGGGTTCGGTGCCGGATTTGCGGATGTGAATCCAGTGGTCAGGCTTGCTGCCTTTGATGCCATCCTGACTGTCAATCTCATATCCGGCTAGGATAGTGGGGACTCTTGCCATGGCTGCATCCATTTGCGCTGGCTCCAGGGTGATTTTGTTTTTGGAAAAGTAGTATTTGGGCAGTTCACTTACCAGCTCACTGATGCTCTTTCCGCTTTCGGCGATCAGGCCCAAAATCAGAGCCATACCGGCGGGAGCGTCGCGTGTGTAATGAACTTCCGGGCAGATAATTCCGCCATTACCTTCTCCGCCGATGGCAGCTTTGATGGCCTGCATCTTTTTGCCGACGTTTATCTCGCCGACCTTGCAACGATGGATATTTACGCCAAACTTGCGGGCAACGTCATCAGAAAGCATGGAGGTGGAGAGATTCACCACGATATCACCCAGTTTTTTGGGGAGCACAAAGAGTTCTGCCAGCACCAAGCTGAGCTCTTCACCGATGCACTTGCCTTCATTTGAGACGATTGAGAGCCTGTCCACATCTGGGTCGGTGGCAAAGCCGAGATCTGCTTTGTGCAGGGTCACGGCTTCTTCCAATTGCTTCAGGTTTTCATTGAGTGGCTCTGCCGGATGGGCAAAGATTCCGCTGGGCTCATGATTGATGCTGATCACTTCGCAGCCGAGCTCGCGCAAGAGGGTCTCTGAGGTAAGTGCTCCGGCCCCGTTTACGCTGTCCAGGACCACTTTCAGCCTGAGCGCGCGGATCTTCTCCACCGGGAGGTAGTCGATGGCCAATATCTTGTCAATATGCCGGCGGATTGCAGTATCATCTGTACTCAGCTTGCCGATACTCTGCCAATCTGCCCACCGGATGTCAGAATCTACATTGCCCAGAAAATCTGCGGCCTTTTCCGGAGCCAGAAACATACCGTCAGCATCCGCAAATTTCATGGCGTTCCACTCGGGAGGATTGTGAGACGCGGTGATGGCGATGCCACCGATGGCATCCGATTCCTCCACCGCCAAAAGGATGGTGGGGGTGGAAGCGATCCCCAGATAGCAGACGTCGAGGCCGATGCTGGTGAGAGTGGCCACGATGATGTGCATCATGGCTTCGCCGGTGATTCGGCTGTCTCTGCCCAGGATGATGGTTCCTCTGCCGTGCTCACGCATCTGCAATTGTCCAAAACTCGCTACATACTTCATAACGATAGGCGGGGTGAGGCTGTCTCCAAAGATCCCTCTGACACCGCTTACACTTGCCATTAGCTTACTCATTTCACACTCCTTTTCAAAATAAAAGGATGCGAAAACCTGGGGGTCTCCGCATCCATATCTTACACAGGATTACCTGTTTAGTTTGGTTTAATCTAATTACATGCCGTATTCGGCACGACGGTCGATGATCTTAGCGTTTTCTTTCATCTCTTGATACCAGCGGTTCCAAGCCTGCATTTCAAGGCGCTCTCGCAGATCTTTCTGGATCTTGGCATCTTCTTCAAAAGCTTTCATATCAGGCAGTTTACGCTCGGTGGCCAGAATCACATAGCTGCCCTTTTCTTCATGGATCAGCTCGCTCATATCACCTTCATCCAGCGCCAGTGCGTGATCGGCAAAGACTTCTGATACACCTATTCCGGGGGCGCTGTTGCCTCGCTTGTAATTTGTGAAATCAGTGACTTTCCAGCCGTCGTCTTCAGCTTTGGCAAAGTACTCATCCGCAGAGTATTTTGCGGCAAATTCATCTGCCTTGACTTTGGCCTGGGCGATCTTCTCTTTGCGTTCCAGATCATACTTGATGCGCAAACGGACTTTGTCAAAATCTTCATAGTACTCTTTGACGTTGTCAGTCAGCTTGGCCACGATGGTGCGCTGCTGCTGATCAGTAAAGAGATCGGATACCTGTTTGGCCTTGGCTTTTTTCATCCAAGCAAGCATCTGGGCTTGCTGGCCGATACCGGAGATAAACTGTGCATCATGGGCCACCCAGCCAGTTTCCTTTGCTTCCATTTCCAGACTCTCGGCCACCTTTTCGATATCCTGCTTTTTGAGCATTTCCTGAGCTTCATAGGCTTTCTCTTCGATCTCTCTGCGAGTGGTTTCACTGGCTTCGACCTTGAGCAGGATGTGGCTGGCCTCGATCTGAGGATCTTCGGGATCTGCGCTGACTATTCTTTCACACAGGATCACGTGCAAACCAAAGTCGCTCTGGACCGGCTCGGAGATCTCGCCTGCCTTCAGAGCAAAAGCTGCTTTTTCAAATTCGGGAACCATCCGGCCTTTGCCAAATACGCCCAGAGAACCACCATTCTGTCCCGAACCGGGATCGTCAGAGTACTCCCTGGCAAGCTCTGCAAAGTCTTCTCCGGCAAGAGCGCGATCACGCAATTGCCCGGCAGTACGCTTGACCTCATCATAATCCTTATCCGAAGGCTTGGTCTCAAAAATCAGATAACCGGCACGGCTGGCAGGGCCCTTTTTGTATTCCTCAACCTTATGAGTATCGTAATACTCTTGGATCGCCTCGTCAGAAATCTCGACATCGGTGATGGTATTGTAGTCAAAAAAGAGCACCTTACCGCTCACGATGTCATGCTCTTTGGCGTATTCCGCTTTGAGGCTGTCGACCGTGATGCCGGCCTGAGCCTGGATCTTTTCTTGCAAGCGCTTACGGGGAAGATAGCTGGTCACATAGTCTTCCATCACCAAAAAGAATTCCGGGTTGTTTTTCAAGGCTGAAAGATAAAGACTTTTGTCAAATCTGCCATTAGTCTGTAGGGATTCATTGTCCATGAGCTCCTGTGGGGGATTGTTTTGCATTTCATCCAAAATCTCGCTGTCTTTGACCTTGATTTTGTGCTTTTTAATCTGCTTTTCCCAGAGTATCTCATCCACCAGCTCTTGCCAGGCGGAATTTTCCAGCGAACGACGCAAATTGTCGTCAATGGGCTGATTCGGGTTTGACTCGCTGTAGCGGGCATACATTTCCTGGATCTTGGACTGATACATCTCAAGAGTGACCTTGGTGCCATCCACTTTACCCAGATACGGTTTAGGAGCAAATATCTCCACGACACCTATGGCTCCCATCCCCAAAACAAAGATGACGGCCACAAATAAAATGATTATTTTCTGTCTCTTTCTTAAGTCTTCGAGCATTCTATCCTCCACTTGGATCGTAATTTTTCATTTAGAGAGCCACTTTTCCAAGACTGAGATTTTATACAAGCTATTTTTTTGAGTGAATTGAGGATAACATCCATTCCGCGCTTATTTGAAAGCAGTAGCATATTGATCAAGAGCATGTTAGCCGGAATGTCAGAATCTTTGATACTTTTTCTGCTTGACAATTTTCAGACGGTTTCAAAGTTTGAATAAACAA
>CAZWUD010000021.1:0-11150 GCA_964637055.1 uncultured Candidatus Cloacimonadota bacterium | reverse complement strand
ATGCGGCAATCCTCCAGATCCAGCCTGACACTCAGGTCTTTCCACAGACTGCTCTCAAGCGTATCCTCGCTCAGGATCAGATTTTGCACATCCACGCTTTGCATCAGATCCCGCATCCCGCCGGCATGATCGCTGTGCAGATGCGTGATGAGCAGATAGTCCAGGGTCTTCACCCCGCGCCGTGAAAGCCAGGGCAACAGGCTCTTGGATAACCAGGAATTCGCCAAGTTATCCGCACACATATCCGTCTCGGCCCGGGTCCCGATCAGCCCACCAGTATCGATCATCAGGCTACTGCCGTCATCTGCAAAGATCAAAAAGCAATCCGAGACTCCGGAGCGGAAGAAATAGATCTCATTCCTAATCCCCCTGGGCCACAAAACTAAAACTGCGATCAGCATCCCGACTGGCAATACCAGACGCAATAGCAGGCGCAACTTACCCCTCAAAGCCATCAGCAAGAGGAGGATGCCAAGCCCCATGGCGATTGCGATGGACAGAGAGATCCACTCCCCTTCTATGACCAGGGGCAGCCCGGCGCAAAAGTCCAGCCAGATCTGCCAGATATCGGCAAAAAATTGAAAGCAGAGAATATAGACTTTCAGCGGTAGAATCAGGATCAAGATGCTCAAGGTGAGCAGCGCCGCCACCAGAGGCAGGCCCAAGAGATTAGCCAGAATCCCATTTAGCGAGCCCGTGCCAAAATAGTAGAGCGTAAATGGCGCCAGCCCGATCCCCACCACTATGGTCAAGAGGATATAGGAGCCAAGTTTATGGGCGCCGAGAGTCAAAAATCCCGGTTTCTCACCCAGGCTGATGCGTGGCAGGGCAAAAGCAATCAAGGCGACCGCCAGGAAGGAAAACTGAAGGCTGAGACTGGTGATCTGAAGCGGGCTGACGATGGTGATGATGAGTAGCGAAAGCGAGAGATTCTGGGCAATGGACAGCGGACGGGACAGCCAATTTGCCAGCAGCGCCAGATTGATCATCAGCATTGCCCGCACTATCGGCGGAGCCCAATTGTTCAAGGCTGCAAAGGCCAAAAGCGAAAGCATAAAAAGCAGTTCGGCCATCCGGCGCGGAAAAAGACTGCGCAAGAGGGAGAGCAAAAACACGCCGAGGATCAACACGTGCAGGCCGCTAACCACCACCAGATGGGTGATCCCGGCCCGGCTCAGACTCTGCCGATGCTCGCGTTTGAAATCGCTGTCACTCAGGATCAAGGCTTTGCCCAGCCCGGCATGCTCACCGAAGGCCAGCTCCAGCCGTTTGGCTACTAAGGCTCTGGCTTTTTCTATGAAGGATATGGAACCCTGCTCTTCGAGCTCGGTGACCACGCCGATCGGCTTCAAAAGTCCCTGATATTTTTGGGGATAGATGTCCAATACATGGTCATGAACCAAGGGATGGATCACCGCCAGAGCGCTGAAAGTGGAGCCTTCCTGCTGCTTTTCAGGACTAAATAAGAGCAATTTACTGGAGATCTCATAGCCCGCTATCTCTTGTAATTCAATCTCATAGCTACTCTCTCCGATCTTCCTCAGCACCCGCCAGGTGCATTCCTGTTGCAGCCGGCCCCTTTCCTGCAGAAAGTCCGCAAAGCCGTCCGTAGCATCCCGGTGACTCTGCATGTGCAGGCTGCCAATAAAGAGAAAGAGGAGGAGGATTGCAGCCGGACGCAAAGCTTTTGAGACTATCCCCAAGGCAAGGATTCCCCCAGCCCCAATCAGCATCCAGAGCGGATTCAGATTGAGGTGATATCCGCTCAAAAGTCCGACGGTCCAGAAAATCGCCGGCCACAAGAGCGGTGCCGGCAATGCCTTAATTTTCGGCTTCTCTTTCATCAATATGAGCTCTCACCGGAAACCGGACAGGCCTCCGGTGATAGATATTTCTACAAGTAGTTTGCAGGGAAAGGTTTTAAGGTCTTATTTCCGGTTAAAGAAGCCCAGGATCAAGCCCAAGGCCACTGACCATAGAGCCGCCAGGCCCATCTTCAGGGTGTCCGGCATCATAAAGGTCACCGTATGCGCCGGAATCCAGAACCAGAGCAGGCTATACATGCTTTTGTGTATGTTTTTCCAATTCTTCTCCTTCAGCGGGATATTATCCAGAATCCGGTGGCTGATCACCATCAGTAGACCAAACTGGATATTCATCAAGGTGGAGAGGGCAAAGGCACGTCCCAGTGACCCCTCTGGAAAAGCGGGCAGCCATCCTTCTGCAACCAGGGCATCCAGAAAACCGCCGTAGCCCATGAAGGCATATTTGATAGCCACTGCCAGAATCGCCCAGACCAGCATCTTCCACAGGGTCATCAGCGCTGAGAAGGGATACTTAAAGCTCTTTTGGACAATCCATTTGGAGATGATGTCTCCGAATGTGCCAAGAATCGCAAATTGCACCATCGCACTTGTGATGGGATGGGTCTGGACCCAAGCCATATAGATGTTCATTTTCTACCTCTATTCATCTATTGTTTTACATTCGATAACTTCACTAAACTTGCTGTGCTCACTGAAACGGGTCATTCCAAACTTTCCAAAGAAGGAATCCACCATCGAGTAGATCACCGGAATGATGAAAAGGGTGAGCACACTGGAGATCAGGAGGCCAAAGGTAAAGCTCACCGCCAGCGGACGCCAGGCCTGAGAGGAAGGATCCGTGGAAAAGACCAGCGGCAACATTCCGGAAACCGTGGTGGTAGTGGTGAGGATGATCGGCCTCAGGCGCACGGATCCGCTTTTGATGATGGCGTTCCAGCGATCCAGCCCCTTATCGCGCTCCTGATTGATAAAGTCGATGAGGATGATGGCATTATTTACCACCACACCGGCCAGGGCTACCACCGAGATCAGGGTATTCAGCGAGAAAGGCAGACCTGTGATGAGCAGCCCAAAGATCACGCCGATAAAGGCAAAGGGGATGGTCATCATCACGATCAGGGGTTGCACATAACTGCGGAACTGGCTGGCCAGAATGGTGTAGATCAAGAGGATAGCCAATACAAAGAGGCGCGCCAGGGAGGCATAGCTTTTGCGCTGCTCTTCCTGAACTCCGCCAAATTCATAGCTATAGCCCGGGAAGCGCTGACTGAAATCCGCCAGCAATCCGTCCTCAGCAAAGCGACTTCCGGTGAGGATCTTCTGCACTTCAGAGGGTGTCCGCTTCCGGGTTTTGCCGTCTTCTTCATAGCTGCTCACGCTGGCTGTCACCCTGAGGAGTCGGTCTGAATCCCGATGTTCAATGCGCGAGATCGAGGAGGCAATCTCAAAATCCGCCAATTCGCGGATGGCAACCAGATATCCCGCTCTGCCGCGGATCTTCAGATCTTTCAGGTTTTCAATATCCTGAGTATATTCATCCTGCAGCTTGAGGATGATGGGGTGCTCATCCACTCCATCACCGCGATATTGCCCAATCTCCATGCCCGTAGACGCAGTACGGATGGTCCCCGCAATCTGCGCCACACTGAGGCCGTGAATGGCCAGTTTATCGTGATTTGGGATGATACGAACTTCCTTTTTACCCGTATCATAGCTATCATCGATGTCGGTCACACCGGGGATATCACGCAGGTAACCCTTGATCACGTCACTGATAAAGGCGAGCCGCTCCAGGCTGGGACCCTTGATGCGGATATCCACGTCATTGCCCACCGGAGGTCCGCTGCGTCCCTGACTGAAGCGATAGGAATAGAGCCCCGGCAGATCTTCACAGAATTTCCGCAGCGCATTTTGGATCTCTTCATGCGTGTATTGCATCTCTTTGATATCCACCAGATCGATATTGATCTGGGCTGCATTACTGGCAAAGTTCCGCTGTGTCTCTCCGCCCATAGCGCCTACATTTGCAACCACATAACTGATGTCATCCTTGTAAGGCATGGTGCTGATATATTCTTCGATCTCTTCCACCACGCGGTTGGTCTCCTGAAGCGTAGTGCCGATGGGTGTCTGCACCTGCAATCTCACCGTCTGTGACAAAGTGGTAGGGAAAAATTCAAACTGGATAGCTCCCGAGCCCAGGATCATGAGGGAGATAAGGAGCAGCCCCACCACGCTCCAGATCGCTATCTGTCTGTGTTTCAAAGCCCAGGTGAGTCCCTTTTGATAGCGTGAGACCAGAGGACGGATCATCCTGGTGCTGCGATCCTCTTTCTGGGCTTGTTTTCGCCCAAACTGGAAGACGTTGTTAGGCAAGACCACCATGCTCTGCAGCCAACTGCCCGCCAGAGCCAGCGAAACCACGATCGGAAATACTCCCAAAAATTGCCCCATCACTCCTTCCAAAAGCAGCAGAGGCATAAAAGCCGAGAGCGTGGTCAAAGTGGAAGAAAAGACCGGCCAGATCACCTGATCCACACCTATAATGATGGATTCTCGGTGACAATAGCCTTCTTCACGATAGCGGTGGATATTTTCCAGGACCACGATAGCATTATCCACCACCATGCCCACCACGATGATAAAGCCAAAGATCGTGAGGTTATTCAGCGTGATGTCAAAAAAAGGGATTACAATGAATGCGATCAGAATGGAAAGAGGGATGCCAAATGAGGCGAGCAGCGCATTGCGCCAACCCAAAAAGATAAATAGCGCGATGAAAACCAGCAGGATACCGATCCCGGCGCTCCTGCCCAGGGCGTTGATGCCGTTTTTCACATCGATAGAGCCGTCATTGCGCACGCTGATCTCGACCCCGGGCACCGTCTGGCGAAATTTATCCACATAGTCACGCACTTCCTCGATGATGCTGATGATATTGCCGCTGCCCTTTTTATAAAGGAAGATAGAGACGGAATTTTTCCCGTTCAGCTTGGCAATGGAGATCGGTTTGGAGAGAGTATCGCGCACTGCGGCAATCTCGGAGAGACGGACAGCGCGGCCGCTGGGATCCGAGAACAGGATAAGATCCTCCACTTCGCCGATATCGTTAAATTCCCCCAAAGTCCGCACCAGAAACTCCAGCCGGCCATAGCGGGCAGTTCCTCCGGGGATATTGAGATTCCGGCCGCCCAATGTAGCAGCGATATCATTGAGGCTCAGGCCATAAGCATCCAGGCGGGGCTGATCCACATCCAGCCAGATCTGCCGTTCACGAGCTCCGATGGCTTCGGTTTTGGAGATATCGGTGATCTCCCGGAGTCCGTCTTCCAGGCTTTCGGAGATTTCTCTCAATGCCCGGGGAGACATATCGTTCCCACTGATCGCAACCTGTGCAATGGGATTCAGCTCCCGCATGCTCAGCCGGATCACCACCGGATCCATGGCATCATCCGGCAGATTTGTGACTTTCGCCACTTCGCGATTCACCCGGTCAAAAGCCTCATCCGGAGAGACACCGGTATTGAAGACCACCTGCATCGTGGCCCGCCCTTCCTGGGCTGTGGCGGAGATATAATCCAGATCGTCCAGATCGCTCAGCTCCAGCTCGAGTTTGCTGACGATCAATTGCTCGATCTCAGCCGGCGATACTCCAGGATAGACGACCACCACCAGGGTAGTGCCAAAATCCACCGCGGGATACTCTTCCCGGGGGAGATTGACCATGGATATCAATCCAAAGATCAATATCGCCAGGGTCAGCATATTTACCAGGATCGAATACTTTAGCGAGGTTTCTGCTACTGAAAACATATCTGATCCTTAGTCTCGGATATTCACGGCGTCGCCGTTTTCCAGATTTTCAGCTCCGGAAGTCACGATGCGCTCGCCGGCTTTCACCCCGGAGAGGATCTCAACAAATTGGGAAACAGTCCTCCCCAGTTCCACCGATCTGCGCACAGCACTAAGCGCTTCAGCTTCTCCTTCCACCACAAAGACATAGTTTTGATCATATTGTCGGATGATATTGGAAAGTTCTGTCACCAGCAGCCCTTTGTATGTCGTTGTGCGAATCTGGGCTGAGACCACCATCCCCGGCATGAGCCCGCTGCTGCCGGAGAGTTCCAGCTCGATGGGATAGCTGGCCGTGCCTGGCATTGGACTGATGCCAAATGCGCGCACTCTGGCGGGATAGCTTTTGCCCCCGTGAGTCACGGTGGCGCTTTGCCCCACTTTGATTTTGCCGATCTGGCTCTCACCCACACCGCTTTTTAGGATCAAGGTGCTGGCATCGGTGATCGTGGCCACGGGACTGCCCATACCGATGAATTGTCCGACGCTCACATTGAGCTGAGAAATCTTCCCGCTTGCGGCTGCGATCAAATAGCTATTTTCATAGGCCATCCTCGCAGCTTCGGCACTGGCCACAGCCCCTTCGTAAGCTGCCTGTGCAGCTCTGAAGGCTGATTCTGCGCGCTTAAGCTCGGTCTGGGAGATCAATTGCCGTTCATCGGCGGCATAGGCATAATCCAGATTGTCATCGGCCATGGTCATATTGATCTCGGCAGTGTTGAGTGCTGCCTGAGCAGACACCAGGCGTCTTTCCAACACATCATTTTCCACATGCCCGATGCGATCGCCCCTCTTTACAGTATCTCCGAGTTTCTTAAAGAGAGCCAATACCCTGCCCGCAGTCTCGGAGCTCATCATGAGATCCGTGATCCCTTCCAATCTGCCTGAAACCCGCACGTATTCGTCAATGTCTCTGGGTGCCAATTCGGTGATCATCACGGTCTGCCTTTCGTCCTTTCGTTTACCCGGACTTTTGGTCTCACCTTCGGGTTTACCGCAGGCCGAGATCATCATCATTAATATTATGGCAAAAATTGTATATCGTTTCAAGATTCCTCCAATTCTATCGGCTGAGCATGGTCTGCAAGACCGCCGTATCATCTGTGCCCAAGAGCTTGAGAAGCTTCAGGCGGGCGTTTAAAAAATCGTAATAAGCCCTGGAATATGCCATGCGTGCAGCCGAAAGCATCAGCTCCGCGTCCATCAGCTCCAGGGATGAAATCATATTCAGGCGAAATCTCTCACTGAGTTGATCATAGAGATCCTGCGTGATATCCAGGGAAAGCTGGGCAGTATGCACCTGACGCGCAGAACTGATCAGATTGATCGCCGCTGCATCAATGCCCAGATGAATGCCGTCGGCAGCCGATTTGGCTTGATAAGATGCTTTTTGTGCCTCATAATATGCCTTGCGGCTGGCGGCATAATTTCCCACTTGGGGCAGGATCGGGACCGAAAGATTGAGCATAAGCTGGTTTGAAGCCTCAAATTCATAGCGATCAATCCCATTTTCGTCATATTGCCGGCTTCCCACCAGGGTCAAGGTGGGGAGAAAAGAGCCTTTGGCGATCTTGTGAGCCCTCTGTGCCATTGATACCGTGTTTCCCAAGAGCTTGAGACTGATGTTTTCAGATCCGGCCAGCGTGTAAGCTCTATTTGCAAAACGCTTTACCGCTTCTTTATCCAAATTTACAAAGGGGTCGATCTCGGATTCGGCGAGCTCCACCGCCTGAGGCAGAAGCGTTTCCTGGGAGCCCAGGTAGTTCGCAAAATCTTTCAGAGCCAGCGCGTAAGCGGTCTCGGTCTGCAATACCGCAATGTCTTTATTGGCCAGATTGGCCTGAAAACGCAGATAATCCGCGCGGGAAATCTGGCCACTTTCCAGCTTTAAGCCGGCCAGTTCCAGATTGCGCTGAGCCTGTTCATATTCGGTATTAGCAATCTCCAGCAGGTCATGCATCTGCAAAGCCGAATAGTAGCGGCTCTCCACCTCGCTGGATAGTTCCAGGCGGGCTTGCTGCAGATTCAGCTCGGCCATTTCCCGGGATAATCCGGCGATTTTGTGGGCATGATACAATTTTCCACCCACAAAAAGCGGCTGGGATAGATCTAGAGAGACAGAGCGCATGTCCTTGTTCAGAGTCAGGTTTTGTCCGCCGGTTTGCACTGCGCGCGCGGGATCCATCCAGAGCATGGTTCCGCCCAGACTGAGATTTGGCAAAAATGCCGAGAAGGCACCGGTCTGACCCCATTTTGCTGCGGCCAGTTCCGCTTCGGCGCTCTGATAGCTGAAATTTTGCTCTAATGCCAGAGCCTTGGCAGAGTCCAGGTCTATATAGCGCTCCTCTTGAGCATAAAGCATGGTGCCCACAAAAAGAAGGCCAATCAAGATGTATCTGTGCATAAAATATAAACTCCCGGAAGATACTATCAGAGAGGATATCCCCACTTGTTTCAGTGGGATCGAAGTCCCCTGACAGCCCTTATTGTAAAACTTCTAAGGATTTCGACAAGATATGTTGATGGCTGATTTCTGACAAGCTTTTTCTCAGCGGGTCTAAAGAATGCAAAGCTGAAATCTTCCACTGGAGAGCAATTCTTAGACCCCGATAGTCCCACCCTGCGGGTAAGCGATTCCAGCCTTTGCCTTGCAGCCTGTTTGATCATGAGATCATGCCACTATCATGCTGTGCTCAGGCGATGATCGTGAGATGATCCCTACTTGATTTTGGGACATGGACTCAGGGATGGCTGCGGCAATGACCCTATTTGGGGCGCACAGATCAACCTTTTGCAGCATCTTGGGACAAGTCCAGATAATCACGAGGCCGCTAAAAACTATTGACATCAAAGACAGATGCTAAAAACTGCTCTCACAAGATAGGAGATGAAACGTGAATAAAAACGATAGGCAGCTCTGGGGGCTGGAGCTGATTTTTGAAATCATCCGGGTTCCTTCGGATTTTATCGCGGCTGTCAAGCGACATAAGCTTAGCCGCGAGCAGCTCTCCGTGGCCGAAATCAAGAGCGCATATGGGAGGCGAGCCTGGCTGCTGAAGCATCTTGAGAAGGGTGAGCGTCCCCGCTGGGAAGAGCTTTTGGCCCCGATCGTGGAAATTCACGCCTCCATCTATAGACAGGGTAATCTGGCCTTGCACGAGATCTTTGAACTGAAGCAATTTGTCTGGCACTATCTGGCGCTCAGCGAGTACTGTCAAAAGCAGGGTGCGCAGCTCTATGATCTCCCTGATCTGGGAAAACTATTTGAACTGCTGGATCCCGAAGGCAATCGCATCCCCAGTTTCCGCCTCAGCGGTGCATACAGCATGGTGCTTGCAGACCTTGACGGCAAGAGGCAACAGTTCAGCCTGCAGCTCAAAGAAGCCCGGCATCGGCTCTTGAACAAAGCCAAAGAGGAGCTCGGCATCCCCGGTCTCAAAGCAGAATTTGTTCTGGCCCGGCATGAGAGCGAAATCATCGGCAAGATCAATGGCAGTTCATATTTTGCCCTGCAACGTGAAAGCATTGCCAATCTAAGCTTTGTGCTGGCAGATAGCGAATTTACGCTGGATCTGAAAAAGCAAATAGCCGAACTGGGCAAGGCCATCAAGAGCGAAGAGGCTAAGATTCTCAGACGGCTTTCGGATGAAATCCGCAGTTTTTGCCCGAGCCTTGAAAAGGCGATCAAAGGCGTGAAGGAACTGGGCTGGGACTACGCCTGTGCGGATTTTGCCCTGCGCTATGACTGCTGCATCCCTGAGATCGGCAAAGAGATCCGCCTGAAGGTCTTACGCAATCTGCCCCTGCAGCTTGCATTGGAAGCAGAAAACAGAAGCTATCAGGCTCTGGATATTGACTTTTCTCTGGGCACCAACCTGATCACCGGCCCCAATATGGGCGGTAAGACCAGCATTCTCAAGAGCCTGGCTCAATGTGCAGGCCTGCTGCAAAAGGGCATCCCTCTGCCGGCAAAATCTGCCACGATGCCGATCTTTGACTTTATCTTTTACAATCACGCCTCCGAGACGGACAATCTGTCATCCTTCGGAGCGGAAGTAGTGGCCTTTAGCACGGCTCTGCAAAAACCCGGGAAGGGACTCTTTCTCTTGGACGAATTTGCCAAAGGCACAAATCCCCGGGAAGGTGAAGCTTTGGCCACCGCCGTGATAGGTTATCTGGCTGAAAGTCCGCACACATGCGTGGCGGCGACGCATTTCAGTGCGCCCACGAGGCTGCAAAATGTCCGCCAGTATCAGATTAAAGGCATTGACAGTAGCTTTGCGGACAGGCTATCTGTGGATCTGAAGGCAAATCTCAAGGCTCTGGCCTCGGCGATGGACTATAGCCTGATTCCGCTGAAGCACGGCCGTAAGCCACCCTTAAACGCCCTCAGAATCGCGACTATTTTGGGTATGCCCCAGGAGATCCTGAACCGATCCGACAGGGAATAATGATGCCGATAGTTACCCTGCAGCATTGCGATAAAAGACTTTGCAGGCTGGAGACATCACTTTAAAAGGAGTTTATCAAGTTATGAATAAATCTGTGAAACAACATCAAATAGAAGAACGGATCTTGAAACTGCTTTCGGGCAAAGCCCATATGGCGGCGAAGATGATCTTTGCCGATCCCGAGATTCAGGCGATACAGGAATATGCAAACATCGTCTCTATCAAGCGCTTGGGCTTCAATGATCACGGTCCTGTGCACGTGCGTAAGGCTGCCCTCAACGCAATCAGAATGTTTGAACTGCTCAATAAGGCCGGAATCAAGATGAATCTGGAGAAAGAACGGGTGGGAACGGCTGACGATTCCCTGACCGGGGTGATCCTGGCTTCGCTTTTGCACGATATGGGCATGACAATAGCCCGGGACGGTCACGAATATCTCAGCATCCAGATCGCTATCCCCATCATCGATAAGGTGATTGGTGAGATCCATGCTGAGGATGAATATAATATCAAAGCCGCGATCCGCTCAATAGCCATCGAAGGCATCTTCGGACACATGGCCACCAATAAGGTTCACACCCTGGAAGCTGGGCTGGTGCTGATCGGAGACGGCAGCGACATGGAAAAAGGCAGGGCCAGAATCCCGGCTATGCTCTCCACCAAGGCGCGTCCCGGAGATATCCATCGCACTTCCGCCTCCGCCATCCAGAAGGTGAAAATCATCAAAGGTGTGGACAAGCCCATTCGCATCGATGTGGAGATGAGCAATTCTGTCGGCTTTTTCCAGATTGAAGAGGTCTTTTTCCCAAAGATCAATATCAGTCCGGTAAAGCCTTTCATCGAGCTTTATGCCGGGGTGACGGATCGGGAAAGATTACGCTATTTGTAAATTGTTAAAATCAAGTATACTATCATAAGACAGATCTTAGTCCGCGGGAGCGAAAGATGTCTGCTGTACCTTTGGGTACAGAGGAAAGTCCGGACACCTTGGGCAGGATACTTCCTAACGGGAAGCTGCAGC
>CAZWUD010000020.1:0-11194 GCA_964637055.1 uncultured Candidatus Cloacimonadota bacterium | reverse complement strand
CTGAGCGCCTTTTCTCTGGCAGCAGATAACAAGATGCCTATCAAGATCTTCAATATCAGCAAAGCCGGAAACCTTAAAGCCGCCCTGCAAAATGCAGAGATCGGCACCTACATTCATCCCTAAACAAGAGGTTATGATGCAAGAGATTAAAGACACCAGCACCGAGAAAATGCAGAAATCACTGCAAACACTGTTGCACAACTATTCCAAAGTGCGCACCGGACGGGCCAGCGCTGCCATTCTGGATGATATCAAAATCAACTATTATGGACAGCCCACTCCCGTCAAACAGCTCTGTAATATCTCCATCCCGGAACCGCGTATGATCATCGTCCAACCCTGGGATAAAACCACCCTGGCCGATATCGAAAAAGCCATCCTCGGCGCCAATATCGGCATCACCCCGGAAAACGACGGCAATGTGATCCGTCTGCCCTTCCAGCCCCTCACCGAGGACAAGCGCAAGGATATAGTCCGGGAACTCAAAAAGATCGCTGAAGACGCCCGCATCGCCATCCGTAATATCCGCCGCGAGGCCAATGATCAAATCAAAAAAATGCAGAAAGACAGCGATATCAGCGAAGACGAAGAGATAAAGTTCCTCAAAGAAATCCAGGACATCACAGACGAATGGGTTCAGAAAGTCGACGAATCAGAGAAATCCAAAGAGAAAGAAATCATGGAAGTCTGATCCCGGATTTACACACATATATCAATACCGGCTTCTTTGCGAGGCCGGTTTTTTTGCCCTTAGCTCTGCCCATCTGATTACCCCCTCAAAGCTCAGAATAGCAAGTTCATCGATATATGGTCAAAAAGTTCTTGACACACTTACGCCCTCATACTTTGCTGGAAACATATGGATTACACACCATACAGCAACAAGTTAGAAAACAAGTATCGCCCGTGATCGCTCCTGGATGAGCATGCGTGAAAAGACAAAAAGGAAAGTTTATGATAAAAAACATTAAAGTAGTAAACCGACATTCGCAGGTCAAGGAACTGGCTAACCAGCTCAAGTTTGACATGCTGCGCGAGCTGATCAGTTCCGCGGCCACCTGTCAGCAGCTTGCCACTGCGTTTGGAGTGAGTAAACAAAAGATCCACTATAACCTCAACAAGCTTTTGGATGAGGACCTCATCGAGATCACCCAAGACATCCCGAGCAATGGTAAGGAAGTCTATTACCAGGCCACGGCCAAGAATTACGTGCTTGATTTTGCCCTCGGAGAGCACATTCAGGATAGCACCATCAACAGCCGCGTGGTGATCCAGAACATTGTGGAGAGTGAGTACAGACTCCCACTCTCCGCGATTGCCGCCAAGATCCTGAAGGATTCTCTCAAGCTCAAAGCCCGGCAAAAGCTGCTCATCGTTACCGGTAAATACAATCTCCCTCTGGTGGAGAAGATGCTCCTCGAAGCCGGACGCATGAACATCCGCACCACCCTGCTCTATCAAGATTCAGACATGCTGAAAGCCAAGTATGAGGAGTATTCCCTGCCCGCTTTTAACGCGGATTATGAGCACTTTAACCGCCTTCTGAAAAGCCACGACGTCTATCTGAACCTCAACGGAGAAGCCCGCCACATGCAGATTACCGATCCGGACAAGATCAAGCTCAGGCTCGGCCATTTCTCCCGCAGCGGACAGATAATCAACGACAAGAAGATCCGCGTGGCCATGATGCCGGGCTTGCTTCACAATACCCTCTCGGACAAAGCCATCGAGAGCGAACTGCAATTTTGGAAAGCTCTGGACGTGGATTATGAGCAGCTCAGCCGTGATACCCTGGAGACCTGTGAGCAATTCCGGGATAAGGAATACCTTCAGATCCAGGGTAATGACTCCAATCTCAGTTTCAAACTTCAGAGCATATTTGCCGAAACGGGCTCTTTTAGCAAAAGCCCCTGCCAGAGCCCCACGATCAATTATCCCGGCGGGGAGGTCTTGATGCTGCCCGCAGAGAGAACTATGAACGGCGAGATCCACGGCGATCTGGCCTATGCCTTTGGTCAAAAGATCAAGAAACCCGTCCTGGTAATCAAAAACAACGAAATCAAGACCTTTTCTGCCGAAGAAAACGAATCCCTGATGGCCAAAGCGATGCTGCAAGGCGGGATCGACGGCCGCAAGGTGGCACTCGTCACAATGGGCACCAATCCCAATGTCTCCCTGGCAAATATCGACCTTTCTTTCAAACAAAAGAGCCGCGGACTGCTCTCCCTGTATTGGGGTGACAACCGCAGCCTGGGAGGCCATGTGGCAGGTACCTTTGAATGGTTCTTACAAATAGAAAAACCCGAAATCATAAGTAAATAGTCACGAGGTAAACATGAAAAAGATACTAAGCACCCTCACCCTTCTGGTATTCGCCGTCCTCTTAATGGGACAGTGGCATATCGACGAAGACTTCGAAGGCATCAGCAGCCTACCCACCGGTTGGACATATGCCGATCAGGATGGCGATGGCAGTGCCTGGCGAATCGTGGAACACTCCTTTGCCTACAGCGGCACCCAAGCCGTCTTTGTGGACAACTTTCTGCCCAATCAGAATGAAGACTGGCTGATGACCCCGCAGATCAGCGTGAATCAGGGCGATGTGCTGAAGTTTTACAGCCGTTCCTGGTTCAGCACGGAGTCTTTGCAGGTCTATGTATCCACCACGGGAAACCAGGTGAATAACTTCAATACCCTGCTCCTGGACATCCAGGACATGGACACCATTTACAACCTATATACCGTGTCCCTCGACGCTTATGCCGGTGTGGACATCTATCTCGGATTCCTCTGGGAATGTGAAAACTACGCCGTCATCGTTGATGACGTCAAGATCGGCCAGGATCAGCAAATAGATCCCGAACTGAACTTGCCCGATACCATCAGCTTTTACGCCAGCCAGATCTACGAGATGGACTTCAGCGATTACATCGTGGTCACAGATCCTGCCAATGCCAGCCTCAGCGCTGCAGACAACGCCAATATCACGGTCATGATCGACGGCTTCATGGTCAGCTTCTCCACAGATGGCTACGTGGGCAGCGAGGACATTCTCTTTACCCTGACGGACGATCTTTCCGGCCTCACGGCAGACGCTTCGCTGACGGTAAATGTGCTCGCCGATCCCGCCGCAGATCTCTTTGTGGCAGACATCCTTTCTCCCCGGGACATCGAATTTCTGAACCTGCCCCTCATCCCCGAGATCGTGGTCGGCAATGCCGGCACTGCCAGCTTTAATAGTGACATAGAGATCAGCCTGCAGGTCTTTGATGAGGCCAATGCACTGGTTCATAGTGACCAATTGATCAGCACGGTCGATCTCCCTTCCGGAGGGACTGCGCCCCTGAGCTTTGGCTCATCCTTTTCCCCGGCCACCCAGGAAGATATGCGCTTTGTCTTTGAGATCACCACAGAAGACGACAACCCTGCCAATAACACCCTGGAGACCACCAGCACCATCTTGCTGCGCATCACTTCCGGCGGACCGGATGACTTTGGCTATAGATTCTTTGATAGCAATGACCCGCTGGGTCCCGAATATGACTGGATAGACATCTCCCAGACCGGAGAATCCACCATCATGTACAATGTCCCCAGTTGGGGTGGTGATGACAACTTCTCAGAGCCCATCCCCCTGGGCTTTGATTTCCCCTTTTATGGCAGCTCATACAGCACTGCCCATGTGGATATCAATGGTGAAATCCTGCTGGCCCAAAACTCTTGGTACAATGAATACCCCAGTAATGGCTGGGCTTCAGATGGTAATATGTTTAACTACATGCATCCCATCCCGGGCTATAGCCAGATGCCGGCTTTGATCGCCGTATATTGGGATGACCTCTGTGCAGACCAAGGCACCGGAGATATCCTCTTTGAAAGCTTTGGCACCGCACCTGAGCGCTACACCATCATCCAGTGGGACGAGCTCCGCTTTTACGCCGGCACAGGTGGTGATTCCCTGCTCAAATTCCAGGTGATCCTGCATGAAAACGGTGATATCAAAATGCAGTATCACACAGTTGCCACCGGCCAAAGCGGCTCTTCGGTCCCGCATGACCATGGCAAAAGCTCCACCATCGCCATTCAAAATGAAGCAACCAATGCCGGCCTTACTTACCTGCGAGAGATCGTGCAAGGCTCCAGCTATCTCGGAGTAGAGCCCCCCGGAAACATTTTGCACGATGAACTGGCCATCCTTTTCTACAGTGGAGAGGACACCCAGCCTCCGATCATCACCCATGATGAAATCGGCAACACATTTGATACATTCGTGGATCTGGAAGCGGAGATCTATGATATGTCCACCCCGATCGATGCCAGCCTTTTCTATGACATCGGCTCCGGATGGCAGGAAAGCTCCCCCAGCTCTGTGGATGAAGCCAGTTACCACTTCACTTTGGACAATCTGCCGCTGGGTGGCACCGTGAACTACTATTTCAGAGCTGAAGACAGCGAAGGGAATCTGAGCCTCCTTCCGGAAAATGCTCCTGTAGAGTATTATAGCTTCCGGATCCTGCCCACTGCTGATGCCCAGGTGCTCCTGGCTTTCAGTGGCAATCAGGATTACAACCGAGTGGAACTAACCGCCTATCAAGAGGCCCTGGACCTCCTGGGGATTGACTATGACATCTGGGACTGGCAAGAGCATGAAATCTACGCCATTCCCGCTCAATATCAGGGCGTACTTGCCTATGCAAATACCGGCAGTGCCAATGATCAGATGCAGTTCTTTGCCAGCACCCTTTGCGATTACCTGGATCTGGGCACGGATGCTGATCCCAAATACCTCTGGTTTTCCTCTGATGGCCTGGCCTTCAATCAACATGCCCACCCAAATTCCAGCAATATCCGCCGCCTGATGAGCGGATATTTCCGCACCAGCTATGTGCCCACCGGATTTGGCGGAGGCACAAACGGACTGGGAGGACCGGATAATTTCAGTTACGAACACGGTACCATCCTGGCCCTGCCCGGAACCCCCGTGGGAACCGAGGGTGTGGAATATGCAGTTTATGCCAATAGCCCCGATTGCATCTTCCCAAACGACGCCGCCGGATCTCCTTATTATGACGATGTTCCCTATCCGGAGATCCCCGCAAATTACATCTATGCCTTTGAAGACGGACCCATCAACGGACAGGCCTATCTATACCACGGAGTGGCCGCCACAACGGTGGAGACACCTTCATATTCCACGATGTATTTCAGCTTTGACTTCTCTCAGCTAACCCAGGAAATTGACCGTCTGGCCTGGATGCAAGACCTCATGGACTGGTGGCAGATAGAGGAAGTCAGCAATGACGACAGCATCGCTCCGACCGCCCAAAGCCGTCTGGAAAAGATCTATCCCAATCCTTTCAACCCCAGCACCACCATCCGCTACAGCCTGAAGGCCCAGGACAAAGTGGATCTGGTGATATATAACCTCAAGGGACAGAAAGTCAAAAGCCTCGTCAGCGAAGTAAAAAGCGCCGGCAGCCACAACATCATCTGGAATGGCACAGATGACAACGGCAGACCTGTCTCCAGTGGAATCTACTATCTCAGGATGAATACCTCGGATAGCACTCAAACCCGCAAACTAACCATGATTAAATAAGGGAGAATACCATGAAAAAAACTCTATTACTAATCTTCACCCTGCTACTTTGCGCCGCAACGCTCAGCGCAGGCGACTACATCATCGGCACAGGCACAAGTACCACAAAATATGTGCCAGTTTATGGATACAGTAACTATGGGTGGAGCAAATTCATCTATACGGCCAGCGATGTTATCGGCGCCGGCTATGACGGAAGCCAGCCCATCGAGTCTATTTCCTTTTTCGTAGATACAGAAACCAGCGATTATGTGATGGATAATCAGCAGGTCTATATGGGCTACAATTATGTTGACGCTGTAAATACCAGCTACCTCAATACTGATTATTACAGTCTGGTCTATAACGGTTCCGTTAGTTGGGAAGGACCGGGCTGGGTAGAAATCACCCTGGACACTCCATTTGCCTACAATCCAAGTAATGGCTGGGCCCTGGAAATCATCTGGGAAAATCGCGCCGGTAGCCGCCTTGCCGGACCACCCTACTTTAGAACCACTAGCACAGACTATTACAGTTGCGCATACAAAAACAGTAATACTTCTTTCCCCGCCTCAAGTGGATCACGGAAGAGATGGCGTCCCAATATCTGGATTGCCACAGCAGCCACAGCAGCTCCGCCTGCCGCAGAGGCAATAGCCCCCGTGGATAACGCCACAGACGTAGAGATCAATACCCGCTTGAGATGGCAACACACCGGCGGTTCCCCCACTGAATACAGATTGTGGTTTGGCACCGATAATCCCCCCACCAATCTCGTGAACAATCTGCTTACCACGGAAAACAGTTATACTCCTGCCGAGCTTCTTGATTATGACACTACCTATTTTTGGAAAGTTGTCCCCATCAATAGCTTCGGCCCCACAATGGATGCCTCAATCTGGAGCTTTAGTACCGCACCCGACCCCTCCATCGCAGAATTTCCATATCTGGAAGACTTTGATGGTACCTTCCCTCCCACAGGCTGGACTCACTACCGTGGAGATCTGCAAAGCGATCCCATCGAATTTGGATCGGAAAATTCCAGCCAATGGGATCAGGAAAACTGGCTGAACATAGCTTCAGATGACAAGGCCGCTGCTATAAATGTCTGGGCAAATATTAGCGGATTTATGATCTCACCGCTCTTCAATATTCCTTCAGACGACTATGTCCTGGAATTTGATGCGGCAGTACTGAGATCAGGTCAGACTCCGGATGGCACGCCGCCAAATTACACTAATACAGACGACCAATTTGCCATCCTGATCGGTGATGGATTTAACTGGAGCCTGGCAGACGTGGTCAGAGAATACAATAATTCCGGCTCTGAATTCGTCTTGCACGATATCCCCACCACCGGAGAGAAGATATCCATACCACTTACTGGTCATACCGGACACAAAAGAATCGCTATCTTCGCCGGATCTTTAACTATGGATGATGATAATGATGTGATGTTCAACAACTTCCGCATCGGACTCCCCGAAGCAGAAGCTGACATCCCTGAAGGCGAGACTACCCCCATTGGTGATACTGGCGACAGCGTTACCATCACCGGTGGCGATGCCAATATCAATACGGAAGCTGTGATCCCTGATTGGCCCAATGGCAGCATGGCTGTAATTGGCAATTATTACCTGGAACTCACTGGCGCAGGTCCCTGGACCGTAGTCTTCACCACCACAGCTCCTTGGGGTGCATATTACGTGGATGGTGCATGGACTCCCGCAGAAAACGTCGGTGGCACCATCACCTTCAATATCCCAATCCCATCGGGTAAAGATCTGGGCGTCCCCATCGTTCTTGGTGATGCAGATCCCACCCTTCCTGTGGAGTTGAGCGTCTTTAACGCAGTGCTCACTGTGCAGAATTTCGTGAAACTCACCTGGATCAGTGAATCTGAGACCAATATGCTGGGCTATCGGGTATATCGTAACGAAACCAGCGTTTTTGATGACAACACTCTTCTGATCACCCCTGTGATGATTCAGGCCACCAATACTTCCAGTACCCAGAGCTACGTTTGGGAAGACCGTGAAGTAAGCTTGAACAGCAGCTATTACTACTGGCTGGAAGCTGTCGACTACGGTCACAGCAGCTTCTTTGGTCCACAATTTGTGGAAGTGATCGGTGAAGATAGTCCGGAACTCCCGACTCAGACCACCATGGGAAGTGCATACCCCAATCCTTTCAAGGCAAACAGCAATACGAATATTGAAGTTTCCGTGAAAGAAGGGGACAGCGGCACCGTCACCATCTACAACGTAGTTGGTCAGACAGTGAAGACCTTCCCGGTCAAAGAAGGCATAAATAACCTGCAATGGAACGGTAAAGACAGTAAAGGTAGTGTCTGCGGAAGCGGTATCTACTTTTACAAACTCAGCACCTCTTCCAAAAACCAGACCAAGAAAATGGTCATCATGAGATAGTCACACAACCCATATAAACACAAAGCCGCAGGGATTTCCTTGCGGCTTTTTTTGTGTAGAGCAAGATTCCCTGTCTTGCTGTTTTTTTGCCTCGCCAAAACCTTACAAATTGAGCTGATATTGAGCAGAGATCAAGCCGGGATCATGCTGTGGCGGAAGCTGGATAGTGGCTTGATGTCGGTACGGTTCAGAGAACTTGAATCGGGCGTATCGGGCGGATGAGCCTGGATTTTAGAGTAAAATTAAGTCGTGCAAATCTGTGTAAATTTGTGGACCCCCAAAATCTGCGTTTTTACCTGCGTGATCTTCGTGGACTTCGTCAAAAAGCCCATCCCACAGAAAAAAGCATTGACAAAATCATATTGCCCGTCAGACGTAGTTTTATACTAAAATAATTGGAAATAAAATCGATAATCCCAAAATTTTTCTGGAGGTATAAATGCCGCATTTGCCACCAATTTGGTTTTTAGCTCCGTTTGGTGCTGTTTCTGCGCTTGCTTTTGCCTATTTCTTTTATCGTAATGTCCGGGCACATGATCCCGGAAATAAGCGTATGCAAGAAATTGCCGGTTATGTGCGTGAGGGTGCATACGCTTATCTGCTTCAGCAATATAAAGGTGTAAGCATCTTTTTTGCCGCAGCCCTGGTCATCTTCCTCTTTTTGGCACACTATCTGAAGGTTTTGGATCCGATGATCCCCTGGGGCTTTCTCAGCGGCGGCATCATGAGCGGATTGGCCGGATTCATCGGTATGAATACCGCCACCATGGCCTCCAGTCGAACTGCGCAAGCCTGCACCAAAAGCCTCAATAAAGGGCTAAAAGTGGCCTTTCGCGCCGGTGGCGTGATGGGTTTGACCGTGGTGGGGCTGGCTCTGATCGATATGTCCGCCTGGTTTTTCATCCTCAGCGCCATGAATTATCCCCTGGAGAAAATCGCCGTGGTGATGCTCTCCTTTGGCATGGGTGCCAGCACTCAGGCGCTCTTTGCGCGTTTGGGCGGAGGCATCTATACCAAAGCCGCTGATGTGGGTGCGGATCTGGTGGGCAAAGTGGAAGCGGGCATTCCCGAAGACGACCCGCGCAATCCCGCCACCATCGCCGATAACGTTGGAGACAACGTTGGAGACGTGGCCGGAATGGGAGCTGACCTCTATGAATCCTATGCCGGCAGCATCCTGGCCACCTCTGCATTGGGCATGAGTGCGGTCTTACAACTCTCTATACAAAATCCTGCCCTCAAAGAATCTATGTTCAATTTCATCGCTGCGCCACTGGTTTTGGCCGGCATTGGAGCTTTGCTCTCGATCATCGGCATTTTCATCGTATCCACCAAAGAAGATGCGGGAATGAAAGAGCTGATGGCGGCTCTGAATAAAAGCGTTTACATCATCTCTGTGCTGATTGCTATCGCCTCTTTCTTCGTATGCCGTGCCCTGCTGCCCACAGAATACTATATGGGCATCTTCATGTCATCTGTGATTGGGCTTTTGGCGGGTGTCCTGATCGGACAAAGCACCGAAATCTGGACTTCACACTCCTACAGTGCCACGCGCAATATCGCCAAACAAGGAGAATATGGCTCTGCCACAGTGATCCTGGAAGGTTTCAGCGTGGGCATGCTTTCCACGGCCATGCCGGTGATCATCATCTCTGCCGCCATCATTATTGCATTTGTGATCTCGGGCGGATTTGCCCACGTCGAGCTGGGACTCTATGGCATCGGTTTTGGCGCAGTGGGCATGCTGGCGACTTTGGGCGTGACCATGGCCATGGATGCCTTTGGACCCATTGCAGATAACGCCGGGGGCAACGCTCAGATGGCTTATCTGCCCAAAGACGTGCGCGATCGCACAGACAGTCTGGACTCCGTGGGAAACACCACCGCCGCCATCGGAAAAGGCTTTGCCATCGGCAGTGCGGCGCTGACGGCCATGGCGCTATTGGCCGCTTATCTGGAAAAAGTGCGCGACGGCCTGGTGATGCTGGGAAACAAGCTGGGCGAGGTCACGACTCTGCAGATCTCCTATGGTAATCTCAGCGAAAACGTGGAGGCCTCAAAGGCCAGCCTCGGTCAATTTATCTCATATTATCAAGTCAATCCGTTGAATCCTAAGTTCCTGGTGGGCATATTTATCGGTGCGATGGTAGTCTTTGTCTTCTCGGCTCTGACCATCAAAGCTGTGGGAAAAGCTGCAGGGTTGATGGTCAAAGAAGTGAGGCGGCAGTTTACCAGCATGCCGGGCATTCTGCAGGGGAAAACGAAGCCGGACTATGCGCGGTGTGTGAGAATATCCACAGTCGGGGCACAGCAACAGATGATATTGCCAGCCATCATCGGCATTTTCACACCCATCCTGGTAGGGCTGATCTTTGGCGTAGCGGGAGTTCTGGGGCTTTTGATAGGTGGACTCACCACAGGCTTTGTGACCGCAGTGATGATGAATAACGCCGGCGGTGCCTGGGATAACGCCAAGAAATATGTGGAAACCGGCGCTGTGGGCGGTAGCGGATCAGGCTTTCACAAAGCTACTGTCGTGGGCGACACCGTGGGCGACCCCTTCAAGGATACGGCCGGTCCCTGCATCAATATCCTGATCAAACTGATGAGCATGGTATCCATCCTCTTTGGCGGATTCATCGTGGCCTACTCACCCGGGATCGAAGCGCTCTATTCACCCAAAAGACGGTTGCCAAAAGTGATTCAGGCTCCGAAAACAAAGATGGCGGAAGAAATCGTGACCGCCGACAGCATTATTATTGTAAAATAATCCCTAACTGATTAGCTTGCAAAAGGCAGGCTCAACCCCCTGCCTTTTCCTTTTTCTCCACAAAGCGCTCAAAATGCTCGAAGACATCCTGCGGTAGCCGTTTGGCCTTGCCTTCACTGGCGTGAACCACCGTGAAATGAGCCACAAAACTGAGCTCGCCAGCAGAGTTGTATACTTCCTGTTTCCAGAATCCCTTGAGCCGATTGACCTCATAAAACCAGCTTTTCACGGTGACCGTCTCCTCCAGATCCAGGGCTTTGATGTAGTCCAGTTCATAGCGCAATACAAAGAGCTGGATCTTCATCTGCATGAGCTTGGCAATGGGCATGTCCATCTCCACCAAAGCGTCGCTGCGGGCTGCTTCCAGCATCATCAGGTAATTGGCGTTGTTCATGTGGCCATAGATATCGCATTCAT
>CAZWUD010000019.1:0-11352 GCA_964637055.1 uncultured Candidatus Cloacimonadota bacterium | reverse complement strand
GATAGCGCTTTGGACTTCAAATGGATCTGGCAAATTAATACACATTGAAGTCCAAGACGGCGCAGAAAGTATTCCGGGCAAATAAAAAGTAGGTTCCAGGACCAAGGAGTCCTTTGAACTGGCTTGGAAAGAGCTTAACAGGGTTGCCCAATCTACTGCTCTCTATTCCCATGGACAATCTGGCCAGCGGTATCTACTTTGCCAGGCTCAAATTTCCCCGGGCAGGATCCTACAATCTGAGATTCAGCATCGTGAAGTGAATTTGAGGTTTTCAAATATCACACAGATCTCGCAGATTCCGCAGCTTTGAGTAAACCATGAAATACACGAATTTTCATGAAATGAAGGGGGTGATGGAGTTGCGCGCATACCATTCTCAATCATCAATTCTCAATTGTCAATCGTGATAATCCGTTGGATCGATCCGATCTGCGTCGCTCACAGGCGCACCTCCTCGTAGCTCCAGCTACGTCTTGAGGACGTTTTCAGGTTTTCGAATCAATTTTGACGACCGGACTCAGTCTACAGTATAAGGTCTTCAAGGGACATAAAAGAACGAGTCAGAATTTATACCAACATCTGGGACCTTATATTCTAATTCAACTCTATGCGGAGCCTTCAGCTAACACCATTGACGATTTATATAGTCTTGCATTGTCTGAATTAAACTCATACTTTACGTCACATTCAAGGTGGTATGCATCAAGAATTTTCCAACCTCTAGTCTTGTATATGTTGTCATTTCCGACTTGAGAGTCTACGTACACCTCAAAACTCATAATAAAATGTATTGCGTCGTGCGTTATCTTTGGGTCTTCTGATGGAGACAAATAAAAAGACCTCATGGTTGTTTCTTGAGTTTTGTCACTGTATGTTTTGCACTCAATGTAGTGTTTCTGATTTTGCGACAAAGTAATCTCAATATCCGGATATCCTGTACTCTGCGTTTTACCTGATTTTGTTTCAGGCTTTTTTGCGTCGACCTTGTATTGTTCAAGAGATTCAATAACGTATTGTTCAATGTCATTGCCCACTTCGTTGGGTCTGGGTCGCTGAATGCCAGCCTTGTTCACAGAATTGCATGTCATTTTTGCAACCCTGATCAGTTTGCTAAGTAAAACTTTATGGTCTTTATTGCTATCATCAAACTCTATTACTTTATTCCCACTAATACTTTCGATTATTAAATTAAAGGGTATCCCCTTAATCGGTGACAGCATCTGCTTAATTACTCGTTCTAACTTTTTAGTATACTGCTCGTTGGCCATGGTTATTGCTCCTTTGATAGCCATCATATCCCTTACATGTATTCACTGGTGCCCAGATCAGTCGAGGGTGCTTTTTTGTCATATTGGTCAATTAATCAATCACTGGGGTTTCCTCAGGACGACAATCCGATTAGTGTTGGTCCCCTTACTGTTATTTGATACGCCCCAGATATTAGAAGTTTTGGTAAACTTCTGCTCGTTGATCAGAATACCCATAACATCAAAGCCCGCCTCTACACCGACGGGGACAATGCTCTCTTCCAATTTTATCTTACCTTTGCGAACTTCGCCAACTTCAAATGCGACGACTCCACCGGGTTTTAATACCCTATACAGCTCATGCAAGACCGATTTCATATACTGTGCCCACTTATCAAGCTTATTCACTATTGTGATGTTATCTTGCACGGTATCTATATCAATATCGTTAAACCAACACCTTAGCCAGTTATCTGCTGCATAATCTATTACATCTAAAAATGGGGGCGAGGTTACCACCAAAGATACGCATGAATCGGGTATTTGTTTTGTCTTTGCTGCGTCACTACTGAGACATAGGGCCTTTTCACCAATACCATACATCCATTCTCTGATCTGGGGACTAATGTCTTTTTGGAGCTGATAGGATTTCGTTAATATTATTTCTTTTGTGTTTTTGTAGCCAGGTACCCGGCCATGTTTTTCATTAAAAGAAATTTGTTTTTGCTGTGAACATGCCTGGTTGGGAGGCAAAGTATAGACTGAAAAAAAGTTCTTAGAATGTCCTGTCAGCTTATTTGTTGATACCATCCTGATCCAGTCATCGACATGATCCTGGGTGCCGGAAGCTTTGCGTTCTATGAGGTAGTCCCTGATTGATATTAATTCGCTTTCTGTCTCAGTGTAATAAAACATGGATAGATCAATATCTGCTCTTCTGTTTTTATATAGTTTGATCTCGGACAGTCGTTTCTCTACGTTACTCAATAGAGGAATTTTTATCCTTGGTATTGTAAGGATTTTACTGAGTGGGTTCACATCATTGGCTATCACATTTCGCTTGCATAATGCGGCCTCGATCGCAGTTGTCCCTCTTCCACTAAATGGATCATAAACAATATCGCCGGGCTCTGTAAACAGATTGATGAAGTAATTGGGCAACTGAGGTTTAAAACAAGCTCTGTATGATATTTCATGTATGCTTGAGGCTTGTCTTTGTTTAGATGTCCAAAATTCGTCTGTCACGATCGGATATCCGTCTTGGTGCTTTTTAATGTCTCTTGTAGATTCCTTCATGGAATCAAATATTGTGGGATCGTCCATCAGGCTTTCATGTGGGCGATCTATTGCCGTCAGAAAACTGTTCATCACCATCTCTTTAATTTTATCCTTGCGTAGAGCGTTCTTTGGTTACCTTTTATCATTTGCTTAGGTCTTTTATACTGTAGATTTCCCAATCTTCCCGTAACTTCAACTCCCTTAGTCATTTCTGTCATTTGAAGACCCACGGATCTTCGCATGTGCTAAAAAACTGATTCCTTGTGCACCAGTCAAGGTACAGCAATCCAATCCCAATGGCAGATTATCGTCAAGAACTTTCTTTTTCTTACAAATGAGTTTTGCGGATAGCCTTGGGATTTAGCATCGTGAAATGAGGTTTTCAAATATCACACAGATCTCGCAGATTCCGCAGCTTTGAGTAAACCATGAAATACACGAATTTTCATGAAATGAAGGGGGTGATGGAGTTGCGCGCATACCATTCTCAATCATCAATTCTCAATTGTCAATCGTGATAATCCGTTGGATCGATCCGATCTGCGTTCTCTATTGACAATCCCAAGCCATCCCAGCACCTTGCTCACCAGATCATCCCACTATCCTCCCCTGCTCAGACGAGCATCGTGGCTTGATCCCTAATGGGAATCGACACAAAGAGATTTGCTTTTGTGCGGCGCGAGTCTTGAGCGCTCAGGCGAGGGACTTGATGATGGCTTCCGGAGTGGCCGGGAAGGCCAGTGTGGCAGCGGGTTTTTCGCTTCGGATGGCATCCAGCAGGGCAAAGTAAACCCCCATGCCATAGATGAAGGGCGGTTCGCCCACGGCTTTGGAGCCAAAGATGCTGGCCTCGCGGGATTTGCTATTGACCATATCCAGTTTTAGAGTCCGGGGCAGGTCACGGATGCCTGGGATCTTGTATGTGCTGGGATTTGCGGTCAGGTAGCGGCCGTGCTCATCCAGCACCAGCTCTTCCATCGTGCACCAACCCATACCCTGGATGAAGGCGCCGATGATCTGTCCTTTGTCAATTTCCGGATGCAAGCTCTGGCCATTTTCATGCATGATGTGGGTAAAGAGCAAGCTGTGTTCTCCGCTCAGGAGGTTCAATTCCACCCGGCAGACTGCCGCTCCATACACATAGTAGTGAAAGGGATTGCCCTGACCCAATTCACGGTCAAAATATAGATCCGGGGTGGCGTAATAGCCATAAGCGCCCAGAGGCAGCATTTCCCGATGCGCGCGAGCCACCAGGTCCGGGAACTTGATGCATTTATCCGGCTGATCAGCAGGGAAGACCTTGTTTTCGGAAAAGACGGGCTCAGCGCAGTCTATCTCATACTTTTCACGCAGCATGATGGCGGCGGCCCGGGAGAGGTTTTTGCAAATCTTTTCGGCGGCAATGCGGGCGGCATTGCCATTGATATCGCTTCCGGTGGAAGCCGCAGTGGGGGCGGCATTACCGGTTCGCTGAGTGTGGGAGGATTCCACTCTGATGCGGGAAAAATCAATGCCCAAAACCCTGGATACCACCAGTGCGACCTTGGAGGTTAGCTCCTGGCCCATCTCGATGCCTCCGGTGGAGACCGAGACGCTGCCATCCAGATAGACCCAGATCAGGGCGGAACCTTGATTTAAAAAAGCGGTGGTGAAGGAGATGCCAAATTTTACCGGCATGATGCCCAAGCCCTGTTTCTTGTATTTGTGTGCTGCATTAAAAGACCGGATCTGGTTCTTTACCACTGAATACTCAGAGTTTATAGCAAGCCTATCCAGGATTTGCACGATATTGGCTTCATTGATCCTTTGACCGTAGGGGCAGAAATCGCCATTACGATAGGCATTGAGGCGGCGGATTTCCAGGGGGTCTTTGCCCAGCTTGGCGGCGATCTCGGTGATGGCGGATTCGATCACAAAAATGCCCTGCGGTCCGCCAAATCCGCGAAAAGCGGTATTGGGGGGCAGGTTTGTGCGGCAGGCCCGGCCTTCGATGCGCACATTTGGGATATGGTAGATATTATCCACATGAAACATAGCGCGCTCGAGGATGGCGATGGAGAGATCCTCATAGGCTCCGCCATTGCAGGAAAGCTCCACGTCCCAGGCGGTGATTTTGCCCTCGGCATCAAAGCCGATCTGCCATTTGCTCTGGAAGGGATGCCGCTTTCCGGTGGCGTGCATATCTTCATCTCTGGTCAGGACTATCTGCACCGGCCTTCCGGTCTGGAAAGCTCCCAGGGCGGCGAGTACTCCCCAGATCGTAGATGAACGCTCTTTGCCGCCAAAGGCTCCCCCCAATCGGGGTACTTCCACGGCCACTCTGTGAGCGGGGATGCCCAACACACGGGCGCTCACCTGTTGCAATTCGGTGGTGCTTTGGGTGGCGGATTGGAGCAGGATGAGGTCATGATCTTTGGGGATGGCGCGCACTCGCTGGGTTTCCAGGTAAAAGTGTTCCTGTCCGCCGCTGATGCTGATGCCGTCGATCCGGTACGGGCTTCCAGCCAGTGCATCGTCCACATCCCCGCGCGTGATTTTGCGGGGTGGGATATACCAGTCTTTGCGGGCATTGGCTTCATCGATCTCATAGATAAAGGGAAGCTCTTCATATTCGAGCCGGATCAGCTCTGCAGCAGCTTCAGCCACGTTTTCATCTTCGGCCAGCACCATGGCCAGCACCTGATGTGCATAGGTGATCTCATCGGTGGGAAAAAGGGGTTCGTCCCGGGTCACGTAGCCGATCATATTTTCACCCGGGATGTCAGCGGCGTTGAGCACAGCATGCACTCCGGGGAATTCCCGGGCTTTACTGAGATCCAGGCTCTTGATACGGGCATGGCTGATATCTGAAAAGAAAAATTTGGCGTACAGCATCCCGTCAGGAGGGGCTGAATCTGCGATAAATTCGGAGCGTCCGCTGACGTGCAAGCGGCCATTGATATGCCAGGGTAATTTAGCCATGATAGGCCTCCCGGTATTGCAGGATGTGGCTGATGATCATCTGTTTACGATAGTCTGCGCTGCCTCTTAAATCCGAAAGGGGTTCAAATCTGGCTGCCACCGCATTTGCTATCTGGTGCCAATCCGCTGCCTTTGTCCCCTCAAAACTGAAGCTACCACTCAGCCGGGGGATAGCGGCCACGCCGCCGAATGCGAGTAAGGCTTTGCCGCCTTTGTCAATGCGCAGGGCCGAAACCACAGAGGAGATGTCCACCGCTTTGCGTTTGGAGCTTTTGAGGGCCCCGATGAAGGAATCCCGGGGCGGGACGGGGATGATGATCTCGCGGATAAATTCGCCGGGCTGAAGGGCGACTTTGTGATAATCCAGAAAATAGTCTTGCAGGGGCAGTTCGCGGGATTTGGTGGGGGAATCCAGCAGCAGCCGGGCTTCATAGACCAAAAGCAGGGGCAGACTGTCGCCGATCGGAGAGGCATTGGCCACGTTTCCGGCGAGAGTGGCAAAATTGCGGATCTGGAGGGAGGCGATCAGGCCGGAGATTCTGGCCAGTTCCGGAAGGTCGCTTTTGATGATGCCACTGTCCATGAGCTGGGAATAGGTGACCCCGGCGCCGATGTGGATGCCATCCGGTCTGAAGTATATCTGACAAAGCTCGGGGATATCGCCGAGGTCTATGAGGCCTTTGAAGGTAGAGCGGGAGATATTGATCTGGACCATGATGTCTGAGCCGCCGGCAATCAGCCTGGCCTGAGGATGCTCGGTCATCAGCTTTTTGAGGTCTTCAATGCTGCGGGCTTTGTGATAAAAAGAGATAGGGTGCGGAGCATCTTCATCCAGCTCCAGCTCTGCAGGCTCTTCCTTGAAGCTAAAGAGCTTGCTTTCGGTCTGGCAGCAAAAATCGGGAAGGATTGAGAGTGGGTCTTGAGTCTCAGAAAGTTCCAGAGCAGCTTCCAGGATGGATTGATAGCCGGTGCAGCGGCAGAGATTGCCTTCCAGGGCGGCCATGATCTGCTCTTTATCAGGATGGGGGATGCTGATGAGCAGGGCAAAAAGGCTCATCACAAAGCCCGGGGTGCAATAGCCGCACTGGGTGGCGTGATGATCGAGCAGGGCTTGCTGGATGGGGTGCAGATGCTCCGGACTGCCCAGCCCCTCCACGGTGATCAGATGCTTTCCGTGCAGTTTGGCTGCCGGGTAGAGGCAGGAGGTGATCGCTTCATAGACGATCGTTCCTTCTCTGGGATAGGCGATCACCATCGTGCAGGCTCCGCAATCACCCTCATTGCAAGAGCCTTTGCTGCCATAGAGATGCAGGACTTTGTTTACCAGGTTCAGAGTGCTGATCCCGGGGGGCAAATCCAGCATCCGGCATTTACCATTGAGATAAAATGTGATGCGATTATAGCGGTATTTTCTGCTATTGCTCAGGTCTTTTCCCATATCTTCACCTCAAAGACAAGGATTGGAAGGCATCCTGATCCTGTAAAGTGTTTTTTTGCTCGCGCGATATTCTAACGGGGCGATAGCGCATCCGGCAGGGGGAGCAGGTGCGGAGTATTTCGAGTCAGATTTGGCAGTATCAGAAGTAACGGAGCAGCACGTAGACGGTGCTGAGGATGATGGCGTTTAGGGCAAAGATAGCGCCGATCTTGGTATATTCCTTGAAGCTGATGTGAAAGCCATTGCGATTGGCAATGCCGATGGCCACGATATTTGCGCTGGCTCCGATCATGGTGCCGTTGCCACCGAGGCAGGTTCCCAGGGCCAATGACCACCACAGGGGGTGCATTGTATCGGGATTGTTGATGATCACGCCAAGGCGCTCCAGGACGGGGATCATGGCCGCCACAAAGGGAACGTTGTCGATCACGGCACTAAAGATTCCGGATACCCAGAGGATCACCATCGAAGTGGATTTGGGTTCTCCGTCGGTCAGATTCATCATGCTCTCGGCGATGATATTTATAAATCCAGTCTCGACCAGGGATTCCACTATCATAAAGAGACCCATAAAAAAGAAGATCGTGACCCAATCGATATCATGAGCCAGGATCTGCTCCACCTTCTTGCGATCCGAGAGGGTGAGCAGGATCAATCCCGCAGTCATGGCGATGGTGGCGGTTTGCAGGTGCAACACACCTTGCAGAGTGAAGGCCAGCAGCATGAGGCCGAGGGCGATCAGGCTGCTTTTGAGCAGAAATTTATTCTTGATCAGGTTGCTTTCATCATAGCCCAAAAGCTTGGCACGGTCTTTGTTATTCACATGCATAGATTTACGGTAGATCAGCCAGATCAGTCCCACTGAAGTGATGGTGATCGCCAGCACCGGCGGAGTGAGATTGAAGATGAAATCCAGGAAGTTGTAATCCGTGGCCGAACCGATCATGATATTGGGCGGGTCGCCGATCATGGTCGCGGCACCTCCGGCATTGGAGGCTATCACCATGGTAATGATGAAGGGGACAGGGCTGATCTTGAGTTCACTGGCGATCAGCAGCACAATCGGCACCAGGATCATGATGGTGGTCACGCTGCCCATAAATGCGGAGATGAAGGTGGTGAGCAGATACATCAAGACCATGATCATGAGGGGTTTGCCCTTGGCTATTTTGGCGATGCGGATGGCCATGAACATAAAGAGGCCGGTTTGGCGCATTACCGAGATCACCAGCATCATCCCGATCAGGAAAAAGATCACATTCCAGTCTATGGCATGAAAGGCTAAATCTTGGGAAACGATGCCCGTGAGGATGATGGCAAATCCGCCCATCATTGCGGCCAGCATCTTATTGACCCATTCTGTGATAATGAGGACGTAGGTGAGTGCAAATATGGCTAGAGCCAGAATCATCAGTGCCATAAATGCCTACGATGTGATCACTTTATGAAAGATATCCATCGCCGTCACCACTCCGACCAGCTTGCTGGATTCATCCACCACAGAGTAGAAAAACTTGGAATTTTGGATCATTTCAAATACAGCCTCGGGGATCGAAGCCTCCGGGCTCAAGTATTTCTCGTCTTTGTTCATGATCTCGCCGACCGTGAGGATGTCTTCCTGTTCAAAGAGTTTCTCCAGCGGTTCATAGGATTTGAGGAAGCTGAGGCTATCCAGCATCATCAAATAATCCGGCACGCCCACTTTGAGCAGGCGCAGGATATCTACCTCTCCCAGATAGTAGCCGTCATCATCGGTGACCGGGACCGAGGAGATATTGTGCTGGCAGTGCAAATTGCTCAGATCTTTCAGCAGCGCTTTGGGGGAGATGCACACAAAGTCTCTGACCATGATATCGGCAATGGTGACATCCTGTTTGAGCCTGACCTGCAGGCTTTGTAGCCGGTGGATGACGGCATTGGGATCGGCATCAAGCAGGTAGTCCACCAGGGCCTGATCCTGAGAAAGCTTCAGAAGGGAAGCCACCAGGTTCAGATAGAGCTTGGAGGAGCTTTTGGCCGTGATCACCAGGCAGACCCAATTTACCTTGGTCCCCTCATAATCCAGGGGGTTTTGCAAAAAAGCCATGCCGATCACCGTGTCTTCAAAGTTTTCCATGCGAATGTGCGGGATGGAAATCCCCGTGGGATAGGCATTGCTGCTGATCTGATCCCGCTCAAGGATCAGCTTGAGCAGGGCTTCCCCACAGACGGGCAATCGATAGTGTTTGCAGATCCTGTCCACCAGCAGGCGATAGACCTGCTCTTTGGTGAGAACCCGATTTTCATGTACGATTGCCCGGGTATCCAGGAGATTGGAGAGAAGCATGGCTGTTTCCGCCTTTTATTTATCTTTTCTTTTTGCTCCGGCAGGTGGCCACGGGCAGGATCATCTCTTCCATGGAGACTCCGCCGTGTTGGAAAGTGCCGTTATATTGCCTCTGATATTGATGGTAGCTATTGGGATAGACGAAGTAATAATCGTCTTTGGCAAAGATGAAATTGTCCACGATGCTCTTTGAAGGCAGGCCAAAATCAATCGGTTTCTTCACAAAGAGGGCATGGCGGTCATTGGCAGTGAGGTTTTTGCCTTCTTTGTAACGCACGGTGACCGAGGTGTCCCGATCGCCGATCACCTGGGTGGCGCGGTTGACCTTGATGGAGCCGTGATCGGTGGAGATGATCACGATGGCGTCCTGTTTGGAGATCTGCTTCAAAGCCTCATAGAGCGAGGAATGCAGGAACCAATGTTTGGTGAAGGCACGCAGTCCTTCTTCATGGGGGATGGTCTCTTGCAGGATCTTATCTTTGGAACGGTGGTGCGTCAATAGATCCAGGAAGTTATAGACCAGAACCACGAGTTTTTCCTTGGCCCAGGTTTCGATCTTACGCAGGACAAAATTGCCCTCTTCCATATTGAATATCTTCACGTATTTGGAGCTGGGGTCCAGGTCGTAGCCCAGGTCGCTGACGTGTTCATCCAATAGCTGGTGTTCGTTGCGGTTGCGGCTGTTATCCATCTCGCCGGAGCTTACCCAGTATTCGGGGAAGCGTTTGGCGATATCAATGGGCAAAAGACCGCTGAAGATGGCATTGCGCGAATAGGGCGTGGCTGTGGGCAATATCGAGAAATACAGATCCAGCTCTTCGTCAAAAAGCTCTTGGATATAGGGCTGAATTGCCAGATATTGGTCCAGCCTCATGCAGTCCATGATGATGAGGTAGATGGGCACATTTTCCTCAAAATGAGGGGCAACGTATTGAGAGACGATGTCAAAGCTCAGGTTTGGGCGCTCATCGGTCTTCAGCCAATCACGGTAGTTGCGCTCCACATAGCTGGTGAATTCGGTATTGCAATTGCGCTTTTCCAGGAAGTGAGTCTGGCGCAGACCTTCATCATTGACCTCATCAATGCGCAATTCCCACTCTGCCATCTCGCGATAGATCTCGCCCCATTCGTCCCAATCGGGGCTGGCAAAGAGGCGTTGATTGAGCCTTGCCACATATTGGGAATACTGCTGGCCGATCTCATTTGCCCGGATCTCATCTGCCTGAAATATCTTTTTGATGGCCATGATGATCTGGGAGGGATTGATCGGTTTGATCAGGTAGTCCGAGATTTTTGAGGCGATGGCCTTGTTCATCAGGCCTTCTTCTTCACTTTTGGTGACCATGATGATGGGGATGGCGTTATTTATCCGCTTGATCTCCTGAAGGGTGGCCAGGCCGTCCAGCCCGGGCATCATCTCATCCAAAATAACCAGGTCATATTTGTTTTCCACCACTTTTTCTATGGCGTCAGCGCCGTTATTGCATGTATCTACTGAGTAATTTCTTTCTTCCAAAAAGAGGACGAATGGTTTCAAAAGGTCGATTTCGTCATCAACCCAAAGAATGTTCATCACTTTCACTGGCTTTCCTCCTTATTTATTTGAGTCTCGGTTTCAAAAGCGCGCTGGCGCTCTTTCACGATTTTCTTGATAGCTTCCAGGTCACTATCCTGAAAGTAAAGAGCGAGCTTGAAATTCAAGTCACTTTTAGAACAATTGAACCATGTCGTCATCTTCTCCAGATATTGATCTACAAATACTTTCTTGAGGTCTTGATCCTCGTCTTTTTCCTTTTTCCTGAGTTCCTTGATCTCGCTGCGCAGTTCGTTAGTGGGGGTTGCAAGAGCCCTTTGCATCCATTCATCCCGCACCGGCCAATCCGCTTTTTGTACCATGGGTTTGACCAATTGCAAGCGCTCAAAGCCGATCTCTTTGACGCTCACTTCGTCGATATCCATCTCTTCGATATATAGATCAAAGGTGGATGCCAGCTTGGAGGCCAGGGAGCCGGAAAATTGATATTCCGCTTCCACAAAGTCTTTGAAGGTCTCATAGCCTTTAAAGCGGTAGAGCTTGCTGCGCTTGATCTCGCTGAGGAGCT
>CAZWUD010000018.1:0-11355 GCA_964637055.1 uncultured Candidatus Cloacimonadota bacterium | reverse complement strand
CCATAACCCAAAGAAGATGAGAGATTTCTGAGAATCTGCTTGACAGATTTACCCCAAATCTGGCACAAAGAACATTCTAAGATATTAGTGAAATGAGGTTTTACCATGAAAGAAGGATTTATCCCGAGACCTGATCAGGATTCTATATTCTTTTCGGATCGAGCGGAATCTGTGGATAATGATATAAAGAACAGTTTTTTAAAGCATCTGGAATACTCCCTGATCAAGGACAGCAGCACGGTGGAGCCCTGGGACGTCTATTTTGCCCTGGCACTTTCCCTGCGAGACCGCCTGATCGGGCGCTGGCTGCGCACCCAATATGAATACCGCAAACGTGATGCAAAAAGGGTCTGCTATCTCTCCATGGAGTTTTTGATCGGCCGCCTTTTGGGCAACAGCCTGATCAATCTGGAACTCTACAATGAAAGCTATGACATGCTCAAAGAGATGGGCTTTTCCCTGGAAGACATCGCGGAGCTGGAGCCGGATATGGGCTTGGGCAATGGCGGTTTGGGGAGGCTGGCCGCGTGTTTCATGGACTCTTTGGCCACCTCGGCTTATCCCGCCTATGGTTATGGCATCCGCTATGAATTTGGCATCTTCAAGCAGGAGATCGTCAAAGGTTACCAGATTGAAGTGCCGGATCATTGGCGCAAAGACGGCTGTCCCTGGGAGATAAAACGTCCGGAGATCACATACCGTGTGCGCTTTGGCGGCAGGGTTTATTCAGAGCCTAAAAATGGATCTGAGCCGATTTACCGCTGGGTGGACACCAAGGACGTGATGGCCGTGGCCTGGGACATCCCCGTGCCGGGCTTTCGCGTGGACAATGTGAATAACCTGCGGCTCTGGGAAGCCACTGCGACGGATGAATTTGACTTTGAATATTTTAATAGCGGCGACTACGTGAAGGCCGTCGAGAAAAAAACCAATAGCGAAAACATCAGCAAAGTCCTGTATCCCAATGACAATATGCACCTGGGCAAGGTTTTGCGGCTGAAGCAGGAGTATTTCTTTGTCTCGGCCACGATGCAAGATATCTTCTGGGCCTGGAAGCGTGATCACGATGGCTTTGATGGCCTGGAAGACAAACTTTCCATCCAGCTCAATGACACCCATCCCGCCCTGGCCATTCCTGAGATGATGCGCATCCTGATCGACCAGGAACGCTGGGATTTTGAAACGGCCTGGGATCTGACCCAAAAGGTCTTTAGTTATACAAATCATACCATCCTTCCGGAAGCCCTGGAACGCTGGTCTGTGGCTCTTTTTGAAGAACTTCTGCCCCGCCATCTGAGGCTGATCTATCAGATCAACGACCACATCATGCGCGAAGTCAGCGCCCGCTATCCCGGAGACATTGTGAAGATGCGCAACCTCTCCATCATCGAAGAAGGGCGCGAAAAGTCCCTGCGCATGGCTCAGCTCTGCTATCATGGATCCCATGCCGTCAATGGCGTGGCCGCCCTGCACACCGAGATTTTGCGCAATAGGATCTTCTTTGATCTGAATCAGCTCTATCCTGATAAATTGCAAAACAAAACCAATGGCATCACCCCGCGCCTGTGGCTTTTGGCCTGCAATCCCCTCCTCTCCAGCCTGATCTCGGAGCATATCGGCGAGGGCTGGACCACCGATCTCTACCAACTGCGCAAGCTGGAAGAACAGCTTGATAATCAAGACTTTCGCGAAAGCTTCTTTGAGATCAAAGAGATCAACAAAAAACGGCTGAGCCGCTATATCTACCGTGAGACCGGCATTCGGGTGCAGACAGGCAGCATCTTTGACGTCCAGATCAAGCGTCTGCATGAATACAAGCGCCAATTGCTCAACGTGATGGGCACCATCGCCCGCTATCAACGCATCAAAGCCAATCCGGACGGAGATTTTGTCCCCCGCACCGTGATCTTTGCCGGCAAGGCAGCTCCTGGCTACTTTATGGCCAAACGCCTGATCAAATTGATCAACAACCTGGGCAATATCATCAATAAAGATCCTGATGTCAAAGACCGGCTAAAGGTAGTATTTTTGCCAAATTACTGCGTGTCTCTGGCCGAAAAGATCATCCCGGCAGCGGATCTCTCTGCCCAGATTTCCACCGCGGGTTTCGAAGCCAGCGGCACCGGCAATATGAAATTTGCTCTCAATGGCGCTCTCACCCTGGGTACACTGGATGGCGCCAATGTGGAGATGGCCGAGGAGATCGGCGCTGAAAATATGTTCATCTTTGGCCTCAAATCCGATGAGGTGACCCGGCTCAAGCAGAGCAATTACAATCCGCACGATTACTATCACAATGATCCCCAGTTGAAGGCCGTTGTGGATTCCTTTTTGGATGATAGCTGGTGTCCGGACGAGTCCGGCATCTTTGTCCCGATCTGGGAAACCCTCATGGAAGATGGTGATTCCTATCTGCACATGGCAGATTTCAGAGCATTTTTGGAAGCCTCAGACGCCGTGGACAGGCTTTATCAGGATCGCCAGGCCTGGGTCAGAAAAGCCATCTTGAATGTGGCGCGCATCGGCAAATTTTCCAGTGATCGCTCCATCGAAGAATACGCCAGAGAGATCTGGGAAATCGAACCGATCCGCCTTGACTTTGGAGATTGATCTTGCCTGTGAAGCTGCGGCTGCTTCTGATCCTGCTGAGCCTGACCCGGGTGCTTTGTGCCGGGATAGTGATCAATGAAGTCTGCTACGACCCTCCGGGAGCGGATTCAGGCAAAGAGTGGATCGAGCTTTTCAACGCTTCAGATCAGAGCCTGGATCTGACCGGTTGCCGGATCTACAGCGGAGGCTCCAGCTACAGTCTGGATTTTACCTTCCCATATTTTGTGCTGAGACCGGGCCGCTATCTGCTGATCGGTGGCTCTCAGGTGCCAAATCGCCATTTTACCCACAATTTCAGCTTCCAAAACGGCGGATCTGCCAGTGATGCGATCCGCTTTGTCTCGGCAGACAGCAGCTATACGGATACAGTGGTCTATGACTCGCCAAATTCCAATCAATTGATCGATGACAGCGGTCTGCCGGCGCTGAGTCTGGCCCCGGACGCCCCTGAAGGAAGCTCTCTGGCCCGGATTGCCAATGGCCATGATACGGATCTCTGTGCGGATGATTTCAGGATCGAGACAAACCCCACGCCAGGTCTGCCAAATCGGGTCAGGGTGGATTACGCGCTTCTGGATCCCGAGCTTGAACCTCGTGATGGCGGAATCATGCTGAGCCTGAAAGTGGCGAATCTCTCCGATTTTGCACCCCATCAGCATGCCCTGTTTCGCCTTCACCAGGATGCCCAGTTGATTCATGAAGAAGAGATTGCCCCGCTTGAGCCGGGGGAGATGCGGAAGCTGGAGATCTGGCTGCTGGAGGATTACCCCGTACTTATGGCCGAGATCAGCCTGGAAGATGACCCTTTTCCGGAAAATAACACCCTTTATATCAGCAGCTTGGGGCTTGACGCCGCCCCGCCTGTCTTCAGCGAAATCTATCCCGTTCCCCAGACGGGGGAGCAGGAGTGGATTGAGCTCTTTTCTGCCGCAGAAAGCAAGGACGAGCAGGAATATCTGATCACCGATGAAGCGGGGAATCGCATCCAGTTCAGCCTGCCTTCGGTGCCGGGTTACTACGTTCTGTGCACAGATAAAGAAAGCCTCATGGCCGCCTATCCCAATTGCCCTGCGGCGGCCATCATCGAGAGCTCTTCCTGGGCGGCCCTCAATAATAGTGGAGACAGCCTGCTCCTGACAAACGCAGACGAAAGCGAAGTGCTGGACGCTTTCACATATAACGCAGCCCAGGCGGTCAGCGGCATGGCTCTGCAGAGGATTTCCCAGCCGGAGGGCGCCGATATCTGGCGCTTGGGCCTTCCCAATCCCGGGCAGGACAATCAGATCAACGATCTGCCGGCACCGGATCACCCCGAAAGGCTGAAGCTCATCGGCTCACCCTGTGATCCCCGAAATCTTGAAGAGATCCTCATCAGCCACAATCTGCCCGATCCGTCTATCCGCGTAAATTGTAGCATCTATGACCTTTGGGGACGCAAGATCAGACAGGTGGCGAGCAATACGCTTTTGAGCGGACAGGGGGCACTGAGCTGGGATGGCAAGACCGAGGGCGGCAGTTTTGCCAGGCGCGGGCTCTATATTATTCTCTGGGAATCCCTAGCCGAGAGCGGCGGTCAGGTCTTTCGGCGACAGCTTAGCGCGGTGATTAAGTAGGGAATAAGAGTTTCACGCAGATAGCGCAGATAAAACCGCAGATTTCCGCAGGTTTTTTTGGTCCACGAATTCACATCAGTTAACACGAATAAAAATGTTAAGCGTTAGCTGATTATGCAGTATGCGCGCGTAATCCTTAACCCGCACCAAATAGTTTCTCGTAGCTCCCCTGTAACCGGAGCTTGCCTAAAGCTTCACATGTGTTTTTTATAGAGGGATGGCATCCTACTTTGCCTCCCGCCTCATTGGCAAAGCCTGGCAAAAGCACACATTAAGCCACGATCATCCTCTGTGCAGGGCAGAATCGTGACTTGATATCAAGTGGAACCTCGGATCGGGGAATGGGGTTAGAGTGCGGGTCGCAAGCGATCACGCTCACCGCATGACGTCATATCGATCGATCCGTAACCCCACTAATCCGTATATTCCGACTCCTCATAGATGATCTTCCGCACTTTCCGAATCATGGTATCGGGCAGGATGGGTTTGTGCATCACGTTTTTGAGGCCGGCTTCTTCCACGCGGGTTTGCAGATTGATATCCAAAAATCCGGTATAGAGCAGCACCGGGATCATGCGGATTGCTCTGATTTTCTCCACCAATCTGATGCCGTCCATTTTGGGCATATTGATATCGGCAATGATCAGGTTCCAGGCTGTCGGGTCTTTTTTGAAAGCTTCAAGTGCTTTTGGAGAGTCTGTGAAAGCTTCCACAGTATAGCCTGCATCGCGCATCGCTTCACAGAATATATCCACCAGAGCCTGCTCGTCATCTATGATCATCAGTTTTGCCTGAATAAATGGCGCATCATCTTTGTTTTCGGGCTTTATCTTCTTTTGGGGATTTTCATTAACCGGCAGGTAGATATTTATGTTTGTTCCTTCGGAGATCACGCTGCGTACGGTGACAAAGCCCTTGTATCCCGTCACAATCCCGTGCACGATAGAGAGGCCGAGTCCGGTGCCTTCACCGGAAGATTTTGTGCTGAAGTAGGGATCAAAGATGCGGGAGAGGATGTCCGGGGCGATGCCGCATCCGGTGTCGCTCACGTGTAGATGGAGGTAGCGGCTCTTGGAATTCAGATTTGGATCCAAGCCGACCAATTCCTGGCCGGGCAGCTCGTCCAGATCGATGCTGAGAGTGCCCCCATCGGGGCGCATGGCGTGATAGGCATTGGTGGAGAGGTTGATCAGTATCTGTTGCAATTCAGTAAAATCCGCGGTGGTAAAGCTGAAGGAATTGATATTTGTCTCAATCTGGATTTTGGATGGCAGGAGGGCGCGGATCATGGGGAGGGATTCCTCGATCACGGCTGCCAGCATCAGATCTTCCATATCGGGTTCGCTTTGGCGGCTAAAGGTGAGGATCTTGCCGATCAGGCTCTTGGCCCGCAGGCATGCTTTCAGGGCGGCATCCATATCCGCTTCAGCCTTTTTGGGCTCATTGATCTTGCCTGTGGCCAGTGCGATATAGCCGGCGATGATGGTGATGATATTATTGAAGTCGTGAGCGATTCCTCCGGCCAGGGTGCCGATGGACTCCATTTTTTGGGACTGGCGCAATTGCTGTTCCAAGCTGCGGATCTCCGAGATATCTCTGGTGACAAAGACAAATCGTACCGGTTTACCGTTATCGTCCAGGATCACCGAAGCGCTGAGCAAACCGGGGAAGCCCCGTCCCTGATCGTTTTCGATAAATATCTCACGGTTTTTGACATAGCTGCCTTTGCTGAGGTCACGCAGGATGCCCTGCATCTGTCGTCTTTCCTTGCGGCGCACGAGGTCTTCGATCAGGGGAGAGACTTTCACAAATTCCTCAATGCTATCGGCTTTCAGGAGTTTCAGGCTTTCGTTGTTTAGATCCAGGATCCTCCCTTCCAGATCAGTGACGATGATGGATTCAGGTGAAGTCTGCAGGATCTTGCGGGTCTGTTCTTCCATCTCGCGCAGCCTGGTCTCGGACTTGATGCGTTCGTCAATCTCGCTGACCAGTTCTTCTTTTTGAGCAAAGAAGCGTTCGATCAGGTGGGCCACGGCGGAAAACTCATTGTTTCCTTCATGCAGCGGTTTGATGTGTGCCGGATCGTTCTCTTCAAGGCTTTTGGAGATCAGATACAGAGGGCTGTTGATCCATTGCTGGATCAGGAAAAACTGCATCAACAGAAAGATAAAGATAAAGCCCATGGTGCCAAACAAGATCAGATTGCCCAAGTTTCGCAATCTCATCAAGAAGGGATTTGAGCTGTAAAATTCCAGCCAGGCTACATTGTGCCGATTGAAGTCTTGAAGGGATAGCAGAATTCTGGTGTTGTACTGTTTCACCTCATCAGATACTTTTGGTTCTTCATAGGAGAGGCGGATGTCATAGCCCAGGGATTTGCCCAGTTCGGCCAGAAATTGGTTATTCCAGGACTGAGCAAGGAGTATATAGGCTCCGGAGGGGTATTTGCGCTCGGTATCCCAAGAGGGATGGATGCTGGAAATGCTGCAGGAAAGCAATTGCTCATGAAAGCGTGTATAGTAGTTCAGATTGAGATATCCGCCCAGAGAATCCATGATGGCGGGCTCCAGCCTATACATGGATGTCCCCGGTGCGCTTTGGGTTGCATCGCTATACAGCAGTCTGCCCCGTTTGTCATAGATCTGCACCAGAGAATAGTCGAGATTTGAGATGATGGTTTTCAGGTTTGAATTTGCCCAGACGGGATCCAGGTTACGTGCAAATGTCACGGTCTCATCCCAGATGGCATAATTCTCCGTGTGTTCTATCAGGGTTTCGTTTTTGATCTGGATGACGGCATTGATGGTATGTCGCCGCTGATCCCTGTCTGCTTCGTTATAGAGGCGCATCTCTTCATGTTTAAAATGATAAAACATATAAAAGAATGCGCCAAATACTATCGTAATAACGATAAATAGCAGGAGCAATCTACTGGATATACGCATACAAACCCCCTGGCTTGCTTAATTCTCGGCGCCTGACTCTGCAGTTCTGGATTTTCTCAGGCGTTCCAACGCATTATCCAGCACCTCGGCTTTGATACTGATGATCAGTTCGCGCTCTTTTCTTTCGGTGGAATCGTATCCGGTGAGATAGCGAATCCCGAAGACCCACCAAGGCAGATCCTTGAGAACCGGGATGCCGCTGCGAGAGACGACCTCGTCCGTATCAAAGAGGCCGGCAATCACGGCTTCTTCCTTGTCATAGAGAATCAATTCCGTGCTGGAAGAACTCTTTGTGATCACCGTGGATATCTCCGAAGGTTGGCCGCTGGAACGCTCGATGGAGAGTTTCATCACGATTAGGTCTTCGCCTTCTATTTCGACGATGGTGGGGGTCACGTCCATGATGATACCGGTCGAAAAGAAGGTATCTATGGTGTTCCCGGCTTCATCGGCAGTCTTGATCGAAATATCCTGACCCACCTGGATGCGGCCGGCCTTGCCGCTGCTCACCACGATGCTGGGCTCGGCCAGGATGCTACCCTTCTGGTTTGATTCAATGGTGCGGATCAGGGTGCTTATATCCACGCTGGTGCCATCGATGGTGGTGGTTCCCGATCCGGAAAGGGTGAGTGGCGAGGTTAGCTGTGTAGCACCGGCAAATCCTGCATTGATCTGCACTTTGCCATTTAAGACAGTCGACCAGTCGATGCCCAGATTCTTCAGATAGCTGCGGTCTGCCAGCATGGCAACTGCTTTGATGCGAACCTGTTTGTTCATGGCTTCTGTCTGCAGTTCAAAAAGCTCTGTATCTACAATGCTGGTGCTTTTATCCCCAGCCGGTGCTGTTGCACTTTGCTCAAATCTATCTTCGCTGTCTACCTCAATGTCTTTGAGGGCGATAAATCCCACACCTTCTTCAGTGCGCAGTTTATTTTGCAAGGCAATCATATCCAGGGCCTGGCGCCATTTCATGTCGCTGATCTGGATATTGATATTGCCATTGTACTGAGATAGGTTAATCAGCTTTTTGCCACTTTCCGCAATGCTGAAATACTCCAGGATTTGTACTGCGGTATTGATGTGAGTATCTGCTCTCATGCTCACATTTTCGGCAATATCGATGGCCTCATATTGGGCAAAAAGCAGCGTTGGAAGCATAAGGGTCGTAATAATTACGATTAAGAGCTGTTTGTTCATTGTGATTCCTCAGTTTCTTTGGTCAGATACAAAATCTGGTTTTCTTCGAAGCCATACTTATTCACTTTAAATATAGCTGCGCCCTCTCTCTTGTCAATTTTGTGCAGATAGCCCCACAGCACCCTGTCTTGTATACTCAATATGCGGATCAGTCCGCTATTGTCTCTTAGGAAAGCTCGGTCTTCACTGATGGCGATCAAGGTGCAATTGTCGATATTGACATAGCGCTGAGACTGATCGTCAAGCTCCGGCAAACTTTCGCTATATTTTGCTTTGAATAGACTATATGAACTCACGTTGCGAGTCTGGGATTTATAGCTGATTTCCGATACCGGCACCCCGTTATCATGATAGTGAGTGCGGAAAATCATGGAAAAGCCGACAGTATCACTATGTGCCACGGATTCGGAGCTGATAGTGATGTCTTCCAGGATCAAAACTGCTCGCTGGTATTCCAGGAGTCGGGTGAAATGCACCAGGTCCATATAGTTACTGCGTCCGGAGATCACATATTCGTTGTAAACACCGGGCTCTTGATTGGCCAGTGAGAAATCGTAAATCAGATCTCGATCCAGCCACCTTAATATTTTCAAAAGATAGTCGTAAGTGACGGCGGAATCATCGTGATCCATGACCACTTTGCTCTGTTGACTCACCATCGCCATCTGTTTCTGGTATTCGTATTCCAGGTCTTCACGACTGGCCACCAGAGCGCGAAAGTCATTGATCTGATCCTGCACTATCTGGTTTTCCCCTTTTCTATACTCCAGCCATTGTGTGGATCTTCTCATCATGCCAAGGGATATGAGTCCCGAAAGCAGAAGCAAGACTGCCAAAACCAATGTGTTTCTGGATGAATTTGTCATCTTACAGCTCCTTTCTCAATGAAGGAAAGATCGATCCTTCCCTGCTGAGCAGCCGGAGAATCAGGATAGTCCATCAGCAGGCTTTCATAGATCTGCAGAAATTTGCGGTCTTCTGAGGCATAGGCCAGTCTGGCCTTGAGCAACAGGCTATGAGGATGATATTCATCTATCATCTGCAGGTTTGGCTGGAGGATCCTGTCCGAGAGTTTTAGCTCACGCTCCAGATATAGCCGATAGGCCAGCCACCACCTCACCAGAGGCAGCAATTCGCTATCCGGATAGTTGTTTATCAGGCTATGCCCGATGAAACGATATTGCAGCATGTTCCCTTCGTTTATCGCTTTGGCAAAATCAGTGAAGAGCATCAGCAGATCTTCCTCTTGCTCTTGGGCCTTGCCGTTTAGTTCCGGCAGATTGGCTTGGTCAATACGCGGTAACATGCCAAAAGTGTAGCTGATGGCTTCTTCGAGATTCTTCTCCACCCGGGGAGGGATCTTGCGACTGGGACGGTAAGAGCTTGCGCGGTGCCTTGTTCCGGTGCCTGGGGGCACGTATTCAGCGGCAATCAGATCTTCCCAATCAAGCTCCGGCATCGAAAACGCCATTTCAAAATTCCATACTATCTGATCCCGGATTTTGGAATTTGTGACCCGGAGAATCCTGCTGTTGGGTAGGTTACCGGCCAGACGACTGACATTCTCACGCAAGGATGTGACTCCGGATACCATGATCATTTCTTCGTTTTGCCGAAGATTTGTAATCCAGCTTTGCTGATAGGTGGCAAAGGTGCTATTCAGGATGTCAAACAGCTCAGTCCAGCGGTTTTTCCCTTTCAGCTTTTCACCCACGATATTGGTTCTTTCTTTTAGTCTGGCGATATCCAGATTGAGCTGCTCCACGATCACATTTTCTGCCCGTAGCTGGTTCAGGGTGAAGGTAAGGTCGGTATTGATTCGCTGTTCATGACGGATCGCTTCTTGTCTTTTCAAAAACTGCATGGTTGAATACAATACCAGAGCAAAGATCATGCTGAGCACGATGAATCCGTGCCAGACCACCTTCAGCTCTTTTTGACTGTCTAATACACGGCGGGGCAGGAAGTTGCTTTTGCAGAAGCTGGGATCTTCAAAATTCAAGGCTTTGTATGCCAAAGCCAGGGCGATGGTATAGGGCGCCAGGGTCTGATCTTTAAATTCCTCACTATCATCATTGACGACCACCAGGTTTGGGAATTTCATCATGGAAGTCTTGGTGGACATACTTTGAGATGTCATGTATTCTACCAATTGCCGATCGGCCAGATCTCCCGCCAAAATGATTTCCTCCGGCTCGCCCAATTGGGCACTGTCCAGCGCCAGGGCTAGTTTGGAATAAATCACTTCCGTTTCAGGGATTTGCTGCGTGATGTGTATCGGCAGCGTGGAGACCCATTCTCCATCCTGAAAAACGTATATCATCCGGTATTCATGACCCAGATAAACCAGCAGCGAGAGCCCCGCACTATCGAATCCCCGTGTGTAGCGGAAGTAATCGGTTAAAACGATGTCATTTGCTTCTGCCAATTGGAAGAAGACCCGGATATTGGCTTCCTTGGCGTAATCCTTTACTGCGTCCAGGAGGAGGTTTGGCCCGGTATGGAGCCAATGCCTGTCTTCACCTTCGCTTTTTACCACACAGGAACACCATTGTCCGGCCTTGGCCTGAGCTGAGTTTAGGCTATTCTTTCTGAAGCGCTTTAGATCTTTTTTCTCGATCAGTCCGGGCTCATCCTTCTGGATGTGCTGCTCATGGATATTCAGGGCTATCACTCCCTGCTGCATGGGGAATTTGGAAAACATCATTGTGGTAGGGCTTACTTCCATTCTGGGCTGGCTCTGGCTATGATCGGTCTTGTCAATGGACATATCGCCCATATCGAGGTCTTCGGCATCCATGTAGTTGGCATCCAGCGGGATGAAATCTGCATCCGGGCTGCCTGCGATAACCTCATCGCCCTTATACCAATCTCTTTCCAGTTGAACGCTGTCCATGCCCAAGAGATAGGTGTCGGCACCATCTTTCGAAAGATGCACCATGCGGATGATATTTCCGTCCTGGTAGATACCGAATGCTTCTTTTGGGTTT
>CAZWUD010000017.1:0-11387 GCA_964637055.1 uncultured Candidatus Cloacimonadota bacterium | reverse complement strand
TATTTCAAACAAAACGAACTGCATCAGAGAATTGCCAGTTATCTGGGCAATGGTGAGGATCAAAAAGCCCTTGACGAGATCAGCGAGGCCCTGCGCAGCTATCCTGACAGCGCGGATCTATACTATTACAAGGCTTTGTATTGGCTGCTGGTCAAAGAGCCCGAAAAGGCCAGGCATGAGCTTTTGAACTCACTGGCTCTGGATAATTCATTCACACCTCCATACATGCATTTGGGCCTGCTTGCCTTGAACGATAAAAACTATGCTGATGCCAAGCTCTGGCTGGCAGCTCTGGTACAGATCGATCCCCAAAACCTTGATGCCATCAACAACCTCGCCATAGCTCATCTGGCCGATGGCGACAAAGAAGAGGCACTTACCCTTTGGCGTGAGATCCTCGCAAAATCCCCGACTTACGAAATGGCAAAGAAGAACCTGGAAATCTATGGATAAGTATTATCTGAAATTGGCTATCCGCGTGGCTGAGAGGTCACGGGGTAAATGCTCCCCCAACCCCTTTGTGGGCACCATCATTGTCAAAAACGGTAAGATCATCGCTGAAGGCAGCACCCAGCCTCACGGATCTGATCACTCTGAAATCGTTGCTCTCCGGGCCGCAGGCGAAGAAGCACGAGGAGCCACCATGTATGTGAGTCTGGAGCCCTGCTGCCATTGGGCAAAAACGCCTCCCTGCTCGGACGCCATCATCAAAGCCGGCATAGCCCGGGTGATCATCGGCATCCTGGATCCTAATCCAGCAGTTTCCGGAAAAGGAATCAAAGCCCTGCGTGATGCCGGCATAGAAGTGAAATACGGTTATTTTGAAGAGAAGATCAAAGAGCAATTGGAATACTATCTCTGCTATCTCAAGCGCAAGCGGCCTTTCGTGATCTGGAAAGCAGCGCTGACTCTGGATGGCAAATTTGCCGCCAGTGACGGGAGTTCCAGATGGATCTCAAATCCTGCTTCCCGCAAACATGTCCATCGTGTGCGCTCAGAGGTGGAAGTGGTTTTGGCCGGGGTGAAAAGCGTCAGTCATGATGACGCCCAGCTCAATGTCCGCGGATTGCGATCTGCCAGACAACCCCTACGTCTGGTTCTGGACCCATATCTGGAGATCTCCCCCAAGGCAAAGCTGGTGACCAGCGCCAAAGATTTCCCTGCCATGATCATGTATCACACTGCAGACGAAGCCAAGATGGCTGCTCTCGAATCTGCCGGGGTCAAGCTCAAAAAGATGCCGGGGCACAAAGATGAGCTTGATCTGCACGCCGTCATGGATGCACTGTATGAGATGAAGCTATACTCCGTTTTATTGGAAACGGGCAATCGGCTGAGTGAATCTTTTTGGAAAGCGAAGCTGGTGGATCAATGCATGATCTACTATGGCAATCAGATCTTGGGTGGTGAAAGCAGCATATTCAGAAACTATGATCGGCATAGTATCGACCGTGCAGTACCCTTGCAAAAGATAAAGGTCAAACGCCTTCAGGATAACGTCTTAGTTACAGGATACCCGCTCTTGTAGATTCGGGATGAGGCCAGGGCGATGTCTCTCTGTGGCGTATCTGCGGCAGCATTTCCACCGCAGCCCGCGCTTGCTGCTTGAGCTCGGCAAGCTCACCATCATTTGAAATCACCAGATCCACCATACCCGCTTTCTGTGCATCGGGGATCTGTCTGTCCAGCCTCAAGATGAGGTTTTCGAGCTCTCCCGGATTGCGCAGACTCAGCCTTTGCAGCACCAGATTCCGTGAGCATGTGACGAGGATCAGAAAGTCAAAATAGTCCTGCAATTTAGCTTCAAAGAGCAGAGGTATCTCAAAAAACAGAGCCTGTCTCTTACTATCACGTAAATAATTTGCAAAGCGCACCATGACGAGGGGGTGGATGATTGAATTCAGATACTTGAGCTCGCTGGGATCTTGAAAGACGATATCTGCGATCTTGGCTCTATCAAGCTGGCCGTCTGTAAAGACGCCTTCTCCCCATCTTTCCCGCCATGTTTTTTCCCTTTGCATCAGGATCTCTGAGGCTACCACATCGGCCGAGATCACTTCTTGATCAAACTCGGTCAGATAGCGACAAAATTGGCTTTTGCCACTTCCGATATTGCCCGTGACCGCTATCTTCAGGATATCACTTTCTGGCATCTGTAATGATCTGCATCAGCTCTTCGAAGACGACGTTTGTGGTAATCTCACCTCCGCGAGCAACTGAGTTTTTACCCGTCTCCTCCGAAACTATAATGGCGATGGCGTCGGAGACCTCAGAGATGCCGATCCCTGCCAGATGACGGGTGCCAAATTTGCGGGAGTATTCAGAATTTTGCGAGAGCGGCAAGACGGCTTTGGCTGCCACTATCCGATCCCCGCGAATGATGATAGCGCCATCATGCAAGACACTCTTGGAATTGAAGATAGCGAGGATGAGTCGCATGGAGATGGCAGCATCTATCTTCTCACCCTTTTGGATGTATTCGGTAAGCTTGGTGCGGTTTTCCAAGACGATCAGAGCACCTGTCTTGCGAAAGTTCATGGATGAGATAGCATCGATCACCGGCGTGTAGATGGAGCTCTTTTTAGTTTTAAAAAAAGCTGTCTGTAGCTCTTTGGCCAGATTGAGCCGGGTGAGAATCGTCCTGAGTTCCGGCTGAAACAGGATTACAATGGCCAGTATCCAGTAAGTGCGGATGCCGCTGAGCAGCGAAGACAAGACCTGCAGCTCAAATATGCTGGAAATCAGATACAAGCCCAAAAGGAAAAGCAATCCCCAAAGAACCTGGTAGCCTCCGGATTTACGAATGATCAAAAGTGATTGGTAAATCAAAAAAGCTATGATGATGATATCTACGATGTCATTGAATCTAGGAATCAGAAAATCCATTACGAGCCCCCTGCCTCTGAGATTGCCGAGAGCAGGTCTATAAACTGCTTGTGAGCCTGCACATCGTGAACCCTGATCAGATCCGTCTGAGCCAGGCAAGCCACGGCAGTGGTGGCCAGGCTCCCCCCCAGTCTGTGTTTCACATCAGAGGCTGAGACGTAATCTATAAAGCGCTTGCGTGAAGCGCCCAAAAGCACCCGATACCCTAAAGCCTTCAGCTCGTCCAGGTGCGCCAAAAGCGTAAGATTGTGCGCCGCTGTCTTACCAAAACCAATTCCCGGATCCAAGATGATTCTGCTTTTGCTTATTCCTTTGGACATTGCGTAATGGGCCCGTTCTTTGAGAAAAGCGCAGACTTCCCCCATCACATCGTCATAGCGGGGAGAGTCTTGCATGGTCTGTGGACTTCCTTGCATATGCATCAAAACAACGGATACTTCTTCATGCTCCGCCAGCAGATCAATCATGGCAGGATCTGTCCTGAGGGCAGATATATCATTGATGATATTTGCACCCAAGGCAATGGACTTTGCAGCGACCTCTGCCAATTGCGTGTCGATGGAAATGGGCTGCGTAGGATGTTTATCTTTGATGGCAGAGAGGATGGGCTTGATTCTTTGCCACTGCACGCCAGCCGAAATGGGCTTTGCCCCGGGACGGGTAGATTCCGCTCCGATATCAATGATGTCAGCTCCGTCTGAGATCAGCTTTTCAGCATGCTTTATGGCTACGGATGGCTTCAGATATTGAGCTCCGTCTGAAAAGGAATCCTCTGTGAGATTCAAAATCCCCATGATGAGGGGTTTGTGAAATTGACCTAGCAGTTTACTGATGCTCATGATACTATTTCAGGGTGAAGTTACAACGGATGCGATAGCGCTTTGAGGAGTTGTAGGGTCCAGTAAAGCCAAAACGCCATTCCCGCATTGCCAGTCTCAAGGCTTCCCAATGCTCGGCTCTTTTGTAATTCAACACATTCAAACTGCTCATATCAACTGTGCCATTACGATTAAGGGCAAATTCCACCGTCACCACATCATCCATCAGGGGATTGATCCTAGGCTTGGTTTCGCGCAGAAAATATGCGTCTGATCCTCCCTCGATCAAGCTGGATGAATAGCTGCCTGATACTGATAAGCCCGGTCCATCCTCACCGGCATTGCTGAGGGCTTGGGTCAGCCTGGGATCGCGAGTGATATCAGTGGTGATTCCCGGCTTTGTGTCCGCGGGACTTTCCAAAAGAGGGCTCTCAATGTGTGGGACACTGGGATTCACGGTCTCCGATACCTGCTGGGCGGAACTGCTGAGATCATTCACCAGATTATCGGAGGGAGCAGCCACAGTGGCTGGAATCTCAGAAGGCATAGTGCCTGCCGTAGAGATGGTCTCTGCCATGAGATCCGGTTCAGCCGGGCTCAATATCCACTCAAAGTCATGCCAGCGGCGCTGAGGCTCCATGCGGAGTGTGATCAACATGAAGATCAGAACCAAAACTAGATGCAAACCGATTGAGATCAGATATGATTGTTTCTTTGCCGCCGGATCCAGGCTGTATTTCACTGCTCGTCGACCTCCGTCGCCACAAAGATCTTTTCAAATCCTGCTCCGCGAATCAGGTCCATGAGTCTGATCACCTTTTGCAAAGGAATGTTTTCTTCGGCGGAGAGCCTCACCACTTGCTCGGAATCGCTAAAATCAGCTCTCAAAAGCTCACCCAGGATCTCCAGATCCACCGGCTCGTCTTTGTAGTAAATGCGGTCATCTGCAAAGTAGCTGATATTGATGTTTTGCAAAGAATGCCTGGCAGCAGATTGTGATCCCGGCAAGCGGATGGGGAGCCCAGTCTGACTGCTAAAATTTGATACGATCAGCAGAAAGATAATCAAGAGAAAGATGACGTCTGTCATCGAGATTAACATGGTCGTGCTGATTTTCTGCTTTGTTACTCTGAGTTTCATGCCAGATTCTTCATCCTGATGGTATATTCGATGCCGCTTTCCTGCATATCTTTCACGATGTTTTCCAGCCTTTGCACCAAATCATTGTAAAAGATGATGGCTACAATGCCCACGATCAAGCCGCCGATGGTGGTGAGCAGCGCTTCCCAGATTCCTCCGGCAAGGATGCTGATATCGACACCGGCGCTACTGTGCGCCTGGATACTCATAAAGACTCTCACCATGCCGATCACAGTCCCCAAAAAACCGATCAGGGGAGCAATCGCAGCAAAAGTGCTGAGCCAGCCCATGCCTTTCTCCAGACGGTGCAATTCGAGATTGGCGACTGATTCCATGCTTTGCTTGATTAGCTCTTTGTCGTCTGTTTTTGCAAAGAAGAGCTTTTCCAGCATGACGCCCAAAGGAGTTTTCAGCACTTGAGTCTCAAGCACAGATCTGATTCCATCAAGCTCGTTCTGCTCTTGCAGAAGCTCTGCAAGCTCGTCATTGAAACGCTTGACGCGCAAGAACTGACGGTATTTTTCGATCACTATAGCCAATACTGCGATTGAGATCAACAGCAGTATATACATCAGAAAGCCGCCGCGTAGTAGAAGGTCCAAAAGAGTCATAATTCCTCTAAGCTATTTCCTTTTAAAAAGGCTGCCCTTCTTCGGTTGATGATATCCTTCTCCAAAGAAGGGCAGATATTTATAGGTTTATGTTTTATCCGTGTTTCTTCATGAAGTCTGCCATAAATTGAGCCAGTGCGTTAGCAGCAGGCAAAGGCAGAGAGTTATATATACTGGCACGGCAACCGCCCACAGAGCGGTGTCCCTTGAGGCCGATCATGCCGGCTTTCTTGGCTTCACCGATGAAAAGTGCTTCCAGTTCTTCGGTAGGCATGCGGAAGGTGACATTCATCAGAGAACGGTCTTCCTTCTCCACTGTGCCTCTGAAAAAGCCATTGGAAGTATCGATGGCGTCATAGATATATTTGGCCTTGGCTTGGTTGTTCAATGCCACTTTGGGGAGACCACCCATTTCTTCAATCCATTTCAGCACGAGGCCGATCATGTAGATAGTGAAGCTGGGTGGAGTATTAAACATGCTGCCGGATTTGGCGTGCACATTGTAATCAAGCATTGAAGGCAGGCCTTGCTTGGCAGTGGCGAGGAAATCCTTTTTGATGATCACGACGGCGCAACCAGCGGGGCCCACATTCTTTTGCGCACCTGCGAAGATCATGGAGTACTTCTGAGCATCGATGGGCTTGCTCATAAAGTTTGAACTCATGTCTGCGATCAACGGCACACCGGCTTCCACTTCAGGATCATGATGCCATTCTGAGCCGTAGATAGTGTTGTTTGTGGCAATATGCAGATAGGCGGGATTATCGGAAAGCTGGTGAGTCTTGGGGATATATCCAAAGCTCTTGTCTTCACTGGATGCCGCCAGGTGCACGGGCAATCCCAATTTCTTGAGTTCGCCGATTGCTTTCTTTGTCCACACTCCTGTGTGGATGATATTTGCAGTTTTCCCTTCATGGGCAAAGTTCATGGGCAGCATCAAAAATTGCAAGCTGGCTCCACCGTGTAAGAAGAGAACTTCATAGTCATCTCCAAGATCGTAGATGCGCTTCACGGCAGCCGTGGTCTCATCGATGATAGCCTGATACTCTTTGCTGCGATGGCTCATTTCCATGACGGAAAGTCCATGCCCTTTGTAATTGAATAAATCCGCCTGGGCTTCACGAAGAACTTCTTCGGGTAGCACTGCGGGTCCCGCGCTAAAATTGTGTACGCGTTCCATTTGGATCCTCCTGGCTGTATTTTTTTTGTTCTTTGTGCAAGGATTTCAAAAGCCTTAGTTTCAGGCAAGCTATTTTTTTGCCTATAGAATTTTATTGACTTAAAAACTCAAAGCTCGAACTTGACGCAAAGGAATAAATCTATGCTACATGAAATTTTATCTGAATATAAAGTGATCCTGGCCTCAAAATCTCCCCGCCGCCGCGAGATCTTTGATATGCTGCAGATCCCCCATGAGGTCATCGTCAGCGAAGTCTTGGAACCCATCACAAATGAAGATCCTGCCTTGCAAGCCATGCGTAATGCCAGAAACAAAGCCCTTGCAATCGCCAAAAGTGCTGACCCACAGGCGATCGTGGTCAGTGCAGACACCATCGTGGTCATGGATGATCAGATCCTGGGAAAGCCCGCGGATGAAGACGAAGCCTTCAGATCTCTGCGGCTGCTCAGTGGTAAAAGTCACCATGTGATCACCGGTATCTGCGTTACTATAAATGGCACATACCGCTGTGCCTATGAGAAAAGCAAGGTCTTTTTTGCCCCTCTTTCTGATGATGAGATCAGAGACTACATTGCCACCCACGAGCCTCTGGACAAGGCAGGAGCTTATGGCATCCAGGGTTTTGGTAGCCAATTCATTTCAGGCATAGAGGGTTGCTATTTCAACGTCATGGGTTTCCCCGTAAAACGCTTTTATGAGCTCGTCAAAGAACTAGTTAACAGAAACGCATCGTGAAACTCTTTTACAATGCCAGGTTTTGGCACAATTCATCTTTTGACAATCAGATCAAAGCTGTACTCACAGACAGGGGCAGGATCATAAAGCTGCTCACACAGATGCCGGAAGCCCTGGCCTCTGTGGAGCATATTGACCTGATGGGAGATTACGTCTTTCCCGGTTTTATCGATACCCACACCCACTCTTTTGAAGGCGGGCTCTATTCATTGATGATCGATCTCTCTGCAGCAAAAAGCTTGCAGGACCTTTTCGATACCATATCTTCAGAAGCCCGCGACAAAGGCAATACTATTTTTGCCTGGAACTTTGATGAGGCCAGGGTCAAAGAAGGCCGCTTCCCCACACGGGCAGAACTGGATGCACTCGTCAATGACAGGAATCTGGTTTTGCGCAGGGTGGATGGTCATTCCTGTATAGTAAACAGCTTTGCATTGCGCGGAATCAAGCAAGAGATACCCGAGATAAATGCTGATGTCGAAGTTTTCAGGGGATTGGATAACGACCTGACTGTACACTGGTTTCACAGGAAGCTGGATGACGAATTGTTCCTGAGAGCCTATCATGCAGCTTCCCGGATCGCACTGAGAGGCGGATTTTCCACCATCCACACCATGGTGGGAGATGCCGATCAGTCTATCGGACACTATGCCCTCCTGAAGAAGCACCTGAATGACTTCCCCATTGATTACATCCTCTACCCTCAGTCTTTTAATCTGGAGGCAGCACTGGATATGGGAGCTAAGCGCATTGGCGGATGCATCCTGGCAGATGGATCGATCGGCAGTTATACAGCAGCCATCTCTGAGCCATACCTTGGCAAGTCGGGCAATGGCAGCCTCTATCAAAGCGATGCTTTCTGGCAGGATTTTATCACCCGTGCGCATCAGCATGATCTGCAGGTCGGAATTCACTGCATCGGGGATCGCGCCATTGACCAGATCAATAAAGTTTACATGTCACTGGCAAATTCAGATTTCAAAGATCTGCGCCATCAGCTCATCCACTGTGAGATCACTGATGACACCCTCATCAACCAGATCAAGGCTTCTGCTGCTGTGCCCGTCATGCAACCCATGTTTGACCACTACTGGGGTGGAGACGACGGTTTCTATGCCCGGCATTTGGGCATTGAGAGATCCCGACGGATGAATCGTTTTGGCAGTTTTCTTTCCCGCGGAGTCACCATCACGGGCTCATCGGACTGGTATATCACACCTTTGGATATCAGACAGTCGCTGGATGCTACGATCAATCATCACAATCCCGCAGAGCGTCTGAATCTGCCCCAAGCCGTGGATATCTACACCAAAAACGCCGCCTGGCTTTCACATGATGAAAAGCGTAAGGGGCAAATTGCCGAAGGCTTTGATGCAGATTTCAGCATTCTGAGCTATGACCCTTCTTCTGCAAACCTGGATCGAAGGGTGACTGCTGTAATCAGAAAAGCGGAGCTGGTTTACACTCATGATGCAGATCAGCGATAAATCTGTCTTGCAAATGCTAGAGCTCGAGCTCAGCCTGCATCCACGGCTAGAGCCAGTGGATCTCTATAAAATGCTCTATCAAGCGCTTTATGGACCCTTCCACATCCTGAGGGACCCAGAACATTTAAAAATGAGCATTGAATCTGAGATCCAAACGATGCAGCAAGCTTATCAGCCAGACTTTCAGGAGCTTGGTCCTGTCTACAGTAGATTGAGCCTCAGTATGATCAAGCATGATCAAGATGCCGAAATGAACAGCCTGCGTATCGCTTGTCTGGCAGATTGGATTCTGGATTCCTGCCGCAAAGTGGAAGATGTCACCCAGGACTTTCTGCGCAATTGGAATGGACACAAGAGCCTTTTTAGAGAGAAGCTGCCCGCATCCGACGAGCTGTGGCTTAAGGCAGAGCAACTGGCCAATCAAGGAATCCTGCCCTCTCATTCCGAGCTCTTTCACGCTCACTATCACCCTCACTATAGATTGATCGATCACCACCTAACTAATCATAAACAAATTATTATGGAGCTAATTTCATGACACAGACACGAGTAAGATTTGCCCCCAGCCCCACCGGATACCTGCACATTGGCGGGCTCAGAACCGCCCTCTATGACTATCTTTTTGCCAGCATAACAGGTGGCAAATGCATTCTCAGAATCGAGGATACAGACCAGAGCCGAGAAGTGCAAGGTGCAGCGGAAGACATTATCTCTACCCTCCACACCCTCGGTATAGACTTTGATGAAAGCCCCACTGTGGGTGGTGATTACGGCCCTTACGTCCAATCTCAAAGGCTGACGCTATACCGAAAACACGCTGATCAGTTGCTCAAATCAGGCCATGCTTACCAGTGTTTCTGCAGCTCTGAAACCTTGCAGGAAATGCGTGATGAACAGCAAGCCAGGGGTGAGTTTGTCAAATATGACAGGCGTTGCCTGCAGCTCTCCGAGGCAGAGATACAGGCCAAACTCGCTGCCGGTGAGCCCCATGTGATCAGGCTAAATATGCCCGATGACAGGATCTTTGCCTATGATGATGAAGTGCGCGGACACGTGAAGATGCATAGCTCCCAATCCGACGACCAGGTCTTGATCAAATCCGATGGCTTCCCCACCTATCACCTGGCCGCAGTAGTGGATGATCACTACATGAAGATCAGCCACGTGATCAGAGGAGAAGAATGGCTTTCCTCCACCCCAAAGCACATCTGGCTCTATGAATGCCTGGGCTGGCAAGCTCCTATATGGGTGCATCTGCCTCTTATCCTTAATACTGACCGCTCAAAGCTAAGTAAACGCATGAATGATGTATCTGTAGAAAGCTATATCACAAAGGGTTATCTGAAGGAAGCATTGCTTAATTTTGTGGCTCTCTTGGGCTGGCATTCCGCCGATGACAGAGAGCTTTACAGCCTAAAAGAGCTGTGTGAAGCTTTCAGCCTGGATCGGGTCAGCAAATCCGGCGCGGTCTTTGACCTCACCAAGCTTGACTGGATGAATGGGCAATATCTGCGCGCGCTTCCACTTGAAGTTATTGCAGAAAGAGCCAGAGGCTGGTTTACTGATGATCAGCTTGCCGATCAGGATCGATACCTCAAGATCATTAGCGCTGCCAGAGAACGCTCCACACTATTGCCAGATCTGGCTGAATATGCCCAGATTTTCACCAAGCCCTCTCCCCTATCTGAGGATGATCAAAGCTATATCCAGTCAGCAGATTCCCATAAAGTTCTCTCCTGGTATCATGATCAAATCAAAGGCATCGATACAGACGATGCAGAGCTGATTAAGAAGATCACTTCCGCCGGCATCAAAGAACTGGGCATCAAAGGCAAAAACTATTATATGCCTTTGCGCCTTGCTCTTTTGGGACAGCCTCACGGCCCGGATATGCCTACCATTTTGGGCATCCTGGGCAAAGATGAAGCCCTCAAAAGACTGTCTGAGAGACTGTAGTTTGCAAGTGTGACAATTGCTTTGATATAGTTGAGCTTTGGCGAATCGCAGTGTTCGGTGAAACCGAGCTTTTGCTTAGCTCAGCTCCAGCCTTTTCCACAAAGTCTGGTAAAAGCCTGGATCAAGCTACTATCATCCCCTATCCAGAGCAGGATCGTGGCTTGATGTCAAGACGGTAGCAAGCTTGGGAAACGGGGATGAGTAAAGCTGGGAAGCTACGGGAAAGATACCTTTGCCTGGAGGCTTGCAACCGTCCGATTTGAGCTCGGAGAGGGCAGACGGTTTAATAAATACTTGACTGAGCTTTGATCTTTAATAGCATGATCCGAAATCTGGATCTCACTGAAAATTAAAGACAAAGGATGGACAAATGTGAAACGTCAAAGTCAGGCTTCCGTTATCATCAAGATACTGCTTTTGCAATTGCTCATTTCTTTGTGTAGTGCGTCAGCTTATGCAAAGACGGATAATGCAGAATCTGCTTTCACTCAGCAGACTGAGCTGCTGGGCTCCTTTGACTTGCAAAAATCAATAGAGGGGCACAAGTATCTTTCCCGGCTTTATCCTCTGCTTT